>JAKONB010000429.1 GCA_022702195.1 Beijerinckiaceae bacterium
ACCGCAAGCCGGTGACCCTCAAGGACGTCAAGGCCACGGGCGCCATGACCGTGCTGCTCAAGGACGCGCTCCAGCCCAACCTCGTGCAGACGCTGGAAGGCAACCCGGCCCTGATCCATGGCGGCCCCTTCGCCAACATCGCCCATGGCTGCAACTCGGTGATCGCCACGCGCACCGGCCTCAAGCTCGGCGACTACGTGGTCACCGAGGCCGGCTTCGGCGCCGATCTGGGCGCCGAGAAGTTCATCGACATCAAGTGCCGGCAGGCGGGCCTGACGCCCTCGGCGGTGGTGATCGTCGCCACGGTGCGCGCCCTCAAGATGCATGGCGGCGTCTCGAAGAAGGAGCTCGGCTCGGAGAATCTCGAGGCCCTGGAGAAGGGTTTCGCGAATCTCGCCCGCCACGTCGCCAACGTGCGCGGCTTCGGCCTGCCGGTGGTCATCGGCGTCAACCACTTCTACGCCGACACCGATGCCGAGCATGCCCGGCTGAAGGACCTCTGCCGCGAGAAGCTGCAGGTCGAGGCCATCACCTGCAAGCATTGGGCGGAGGGCGGCGCCGGCGCCGAGGAACTGGCCCACGCCGTGGTGAAGCTGGCCGAGGGCGAGCAGCAGCCGCTGACCTTCGCCTACGAGACCGAAACCAAGCTCACCGACAAGGTGAGGACCATCGCGACCAAGCTCTACGGCGCCGCCGATATCCAGGTGGAATCCAAGGCCGCCACCAAGCTCGCCCAGTTCGAGAAGGACGGCTACGGCCACCTGCCGGTCTGCATGGCCAAGACCCAGTACTCGTTCTCCACCGACCCGAACCTGATGGGCGCCCCCTCGGGCCACGTCATCGCGGTGCGCGACGTCCGCCTCTCGGCCGGCGCCGGCTTCGTGGTGGTGATCTGCGGTGAGATCATGACCATGCCGGGCCTGCCCAAGGTCCCGGCCTCGGAGGGCATCCACCTCGACGCCAACGGCCAGATCGAGGGGCTGTTCTAGGCTCTTGCTGATCCGGCGGCCGGGCTGTGGTAGCCCGGCCGCCATGACGTCCTTACCGAGCCCCGCCCCGTGATCCCCTGGATCGTCCTCGACACCGCGCCGATCCCCGGTGATCCCGGCCAGCTGCGCCTGTTGCAGCGGGGCACCGAATTCTCGATCCAGCTCGGCCACAACGAGCTGATGAACAGCCGGCTCAGCGGCTCCGAGGAGGCCCTGGCCACGCTCGCCTGCGCGCGGGTCGGCGCGCGCGCCGGAGCGCGCTTCCTCGTCGGCGGCTTCGGCATGGGCTTCACCCTGCGGGCAGCCCTCGACGGCCTTCCCGCCGATGCCCGCATCGTGCTGGCCGAGTTGGTGCCGGCGGTGCTGGCCTGGGGGCGCGGCCCCCTCGCCGGAATCGCCGGGGACGCGCTCGCCGATGCGCGGGTCGAGGCCCGGGAGGCCGACGTGGTCGGGGTGATTCGTGCCGCCTCAAACGCCTTCGACGCGATCCTGCTCGACGTCGACAACGGCCCGGACGGCCTGACCCGGGCGGCCAACGACCGGCTCTACGATGCGGCCGGCCTCGCCGCCGCCCGGACGGCCCTGCGCCCCGGCGGAATCCTGGCGGTCTGGTCCGCCCATCCCGATCCGGCCTTCACCCAGCGCCTGCGCCGGGGCGGTTTTTCGGTGGAGGAGGTCGGCGTGCGGGCCGGGCGGTCGCGCGGCGCGCGCCACACGATCTGGCTCGCCGCGCGCCCGACGCGCTGACCCTGCGACGCGGCACCGGCTTCGGGCGACCGGCGGCCGCACCGTGGCGGGCCGGTGCGTTTATGCGGAGGCCCGCGCACGCTCGCGGTGACGGCTGAGGCGGGTGGCGCCGTAGATCTCGGCGAGATGGCGCCGGGCCGCCTTGACCGGGGGCGCCTCGCGCTCGGCGCAGGCCGCCGCGATGGCCTTCAATGCGGCGGCGACGGAGCGCTCCAGACGAATCTCCGCCCGCTGTCCGTCGACGGCGCGGGGCATCCGCGCCGGGAACTCGATCCTGTCCATGGAAAAGCCCCTCTCGGCCGCCCTCTGGCGGGGCGATCGCGCTCAGCATCCGGGCAGGACTTGACCGCAACAAGGCAGCTTGGCCGTAAGCCCCCGGGATCGGACGGCGACAGCATCGTCCCGGAAACCGGATCCGGGGCGATGCTCTCGGTTCTTCATGTTGCCTCGTCTGTTCCGAAAGCCGGAGACCGCCTTTCGGGATGATGCGCTAATCCCGCGAAGAACCCTCGTTGAACTTGTCGCGGCAGACATAGCCCACGAAGCAGGTCGGGTTGTCGCGCGTCACCTCGAAGGCGGGTTTGGGCGCCTCCGGCAGCGGGCAGAAGCCGCCGTCGCGCACGAAGCGCGCGTAGGTGAAGGGGCCGGTCTCGAGGACGATCGCCCCTTCCCGCGCCACCAGGGCGGCCGCCTCGGCGCAGGACAGGCGCGGCGTCGCGGGGCGCCCCTGGGCGAGGCCGCCCGTTGGGAGAAGGAGCGCGCAAGCGAGAAGGAAACGGAATCTCACGGCCCTGCGATCCTCGATCGAGCGCGACGACCGCCGCGCGGCGATGCCCCCCTCGCCATAGGCCGATGCGCGGCGCCCGGCAACGTCAGGCGGCCGCCAGGGCCAGTGTGAAATCGAACGCCCCGACCAAGCTCTCCCGCCAGAGCGAGACCGGGGTCGGATAGGCCAGATGCAGGGCGGCGTCGGCCTCGTCCGGGCGGATGCGCAGGGACGCCCCGACCTTGCGCGCCAGACCCTGCATCGGCCGGTTCCAGGGCAGGCAGCGCACGTGCAGGTCGCGGACGCCCCGGTTGCGGGCCGCCTCGACGATGCGCCCGAACAGGGCTTGGCCGAGGCCGTGGCGGCGATGGCCCCGCTCCACCGTGAAGGCGGCTTCCGCCGCGCGTCCCAGGGGCAGGCCGGGATGCCGCACCTCCGCCGGGCGCAGTTCGCCCAGCCCCCGCAGGGTGCCGTCGAGGAAGGCGCCGAACATCAGTCCCTCCCCCCGCATGGCGTCCCGGGCGTAGCGGCGCAGGGCGGCGTCGCTGAGCGTGCCCATGAAGCGCCCGGCCCGCGTGTCGGGGTCGAGGCGCAGCAGATGCGCCTCCACGGCGGCATGGTCGATGGCCCACAGGCGCCGGATGACGGGCGCTGGGGAGGGCTCGGAATCGGGGGGCATGGCGGATGTCCGGTTTTCGAGCGCAACGATGCGCGAAGGTCCGGGCGTTTCCTCTGAGGAGGCGATGTGGCATCGCCCCGCTTGTTGTGCAATGCAACAAAACGTCGTCGCCCGCCGGTTGTATCCGGCTCCGGCCCCGGCGGGGTTGATCCCGCACGGGGCACGCGGCAGATCGGATCAAGTCCCGTCCCCTCGCCTACCCCGCCCAAGGTCGTCTCCGCCGTGCCCTCATCCTCCGATGTCTCGCCCTCCGAGCAGGCCCGCGCCGGCGCCGTCTCGCCCGGTCCGGTCTTCGACCGCTACGCGGCGCTGATCGCCTCGGGTGCCATCGAGCGCGATCCGGCCCAGGTCCATCTCGTGCGGGCGCTGGACCGGCTGGTACAGGACCTCAGCCAGCACCGCCGTGCCCGCAAGGGCAGCGCGCTGGGCTGGCTGTTCGGCAAGCGCGCGGATTCGGCGGCGC
>JAKONB010000430.1 GCA_022702195.1 Beijerinckiaceae bacterium
GCCGAGCAGAGCAACACCTCCATCGCCATCGGCTCGAAGATGATGCTCAAGCTGCTGCGCCGTCTGCAGCCCGGCATCCATCCGGAGATCGAGGTCGGCCGCTTCCTCACCGAGACCGCGCATTTCACCAACACGCCGGCCCTGCTCGGCGTGCTGGAGCACGTGGACGCGGCCGGCACCCGGACCGCTCTGGCCGTGCTGCAGAAATACGTGCAGAATCAAGGTGATGCCTGGACGCTGATGCTGGAGGGCCTGCGCCGCGACTTCGACACGGTGGTGCTCGCCCCCGAGAGCGAGGCGCCCACCCCCGCCGAGGCCTTCGAATCGCACCTGCGCTGGGCGATCCTGCTCGGCCGGCGCACCGCCGACATGCACAATGCCTTCGCCACGCCCACGGACAACACGGCCTTCGCCGCCGAGCCGTTCGAGCATGCGGACCTGCTGATCCTCGGGGACGACACCCGCCGGCAGGCCGAGCGGGCCTTCCGGGGCCTCGACGGTCTGGCGGGCCGCGCCGCCAACGCGGCGAGCACGGAACTGGCCGGACGCCGCCGCGAGGTCGAGGATGCCATCGAGGCCCTCACGGCCAAGCCGCCGCGCGGCGCGATGAAGACCCGCATCCACGGCGATTATCACCTGGGCCAGGTGCTGGCGGCCGAGGACGATCTCATCATCGTCGATTTCGAGGGCGAGCCCTCGCGGCCCGCCGACGAGCGCCGGCTGAAATCGACGCCTTTGCGCGATGTCGCCGGAATGCTCCGCTCGTTCGCCTACGGCGCCGAGACAGTGACCCGCGAGATCGCCGCGCGCTTCGCCGATTCCGAGGAGCGGGCGCGCCGGGCCTCCACCGAGTGGCGCGGCATGATCGATGCCGCCTTCCTCGACGGCTATCGCGAGGCGGTCTCGGCCAGCGACGCGGCGGTGACCGATCCGGAGACCGAGAGCCGGCTCCTGAAGCTCTCCCTCCTGACCAAGGCCCTCTACGAGGTCGATTACGAAGCCAATAACCGCCCGGACTGGATCGAAATCCCGGCACGTGGGGTTCTCACCATACTGGACGACATCAAGAAAGGCGTTTGAATGATGGGCATCGACGAGACGTTCGCGGGCGAGACCGGACGCGTATCCGACCCCGACTCAGCGGACGTTGCGCCCATGGCCCGGGCGCAGACGGCCGAGGCAAGCCTGCATCCCGACGCGATCGCCGCCATCATGGCGGCGAACCACGGCGACCCCTTCTCGGTGCTCGGTCCGCACCAGGTGGGACCGGGAGCCTGGGAGGTCCGCGCGGTCCTGCCCGAGGCCAAGGCGGCCTCTCTCCTCGTCGATGGCAAGCGCATCCCCTTCGAGCGCAAGCACCCGGACGGCTTCTTCGTCGCCCGGGTGCCGAGCGAGGGACGCCCGCTCTATGAACTCGGCGTCGAAGGCTGGGACGGGATCGAGCGCTCGCGCCACGATCCCTACGGGTTCGGCTCGTCGCTGCGGCAGCAGGACATCGACGCCCTGCGGGAGATCGGCAGCGACGTCACCTACCGCATCCTCGGGGCACAGGCGCGGCAGGTGGACGGCATCGCGGGCTTCCGTTTCGCCGTCTGGGCGCCCAATGCCCGCCGGGTCAGCGTGGTCGGCGATTTCAACGGCTGGGACGGACGGCGCCACCCGATGCGCCTGTGGCAGAGCGGCGGCGTCTGGGAATTGTTCGTGCCCGGACTCAAGGCCGGCGCGCATTACAAGTTCGAGATTCGCGGGGCCGACGGCACGGTGCTTCCGCTGAAGGCCGATCCCGTCGCCTTCGCGGCACAGCAGCCGCCCGAGACCGCCTCGGTGCTCCAGGGCACCAACGACCCAGCCTGGACCGACGCGGCCTGGATGGAGACGCGCGGCGCCAAGGACCCGCGCCACGCGCCGATCTCGATCTACGAGGTCCATCTCGGCTCGTGGGCGCGGGTCGCCGCGGAGGGCAACCGCTACCTCACGTACAAGGAACTGGCCGAGCGGCTGATCCCCTACGTCAAAGATATGGGCTTCACCCATATCGAGATGCTGCCGATCACCGAGTTCCCGTTCGACGGGTCGTGGGGCTACCAGCCGGTCTCGCTGTTCGCCCCCACCAGCCGCTTCGGTACGCCCGACGATTTCGCCGCCTTCGTGGATGCGGCGCACCAAGCCGGCATCGGCGTGATGCTCGATTGGGTGCCGGGGCACTTCCCCCTCGACGCGCATGGGCTGGGCCAGTTCGACGGCACGCATCTCTACGAGCATGCCGATCCGCGCCAGGGCTTCCACCAGGATTGGGGGACCTACATCTACAATTTCGGCCGCACGGAGGTGTCGAGCTTCCTCGCCGCCAATGCCCGCTTCTGGCTGGAGCATTACCACCTCGACGGCCTGCGCGTGGATGCCGTCGCCTCGATGCTCTACCTCGACTACTCGCGCCGGCAGGGCGAGTGGATCCCGAACCAGTATGGCGGCAACGAGAATCTCGACGCCATCAACTTCCTGCGCAAGACCAACGAGGCCACCTACGCCCACGCGCCGGGCACCCTGACGGTGGCCGAGGAATCGACCTCCTGGCCGGGCGTCTCGCACCCGACCTATACGGGCGGCCTCGGCTTCGGCTTCAAGTGGAACATGGGCTGGATGC
>JAKONB010000444.1 GCA_022702195.1 Beijerinckiaceae bacterium
ATTCGGCGTAGAACGGGGTCTGGTTGAGCAGGGCCAGCCCGCTCTCGCCGGCCGCCAGGGCCTCGACCTCGACGCCGTCGCGCAGGAGGGCCGTGACGATGCCCTCGGCTTGCTCGGTCTCGTAACCCAAGAACTCGCTGGCGCCGACGCGCTCTTTGAGGCCGAACCACACCGTCTCGGTGGCCGCCTCGCCAGAGCCGGTCCAGGCTGCGCGGGCAGCCTTGCGCTGGCGCTCCATGGCCGCGGCGAAAGCGTCGGTGTCGACGCCGATGCCACGTGCCTTCAGGGCGTCCTGGGTCAAGTCGAGGGGGAAACCATAGGTGTCGTAGAGGGTGAAGGCGGTCTCGCCGGAGAGGTTCTGGCCCTCGCCGAGTTCGCGGCTTTCCGCATCGAGGATCGCGAGGCCGCGCTCCAGGGTGCGGCGGAACCGGGATTCCTCCAGCCGCAGCGTCTCGGCGATGAGCCCCTCGGCGCGGGACAGTTCGGGATAGGCCTGGCCCATCTCGCGCAGCAGGGCCGGCACGAGGCGGTACATCATCGGCTCGCGCGAGCCGAGCAACTCGGCGTGACGCATGGCGCGGCGCATGATCCGGCGCAGCACGTAGCCGCGCCCCTCGTTGCTCGGCAGCACCCCATCGGCGACCAGGAAGGCGGAGGCACGCAGGTGATCGGCGATCACCCGGTAGGACGCGACAGTGTCGGGCTGCGGCGGGCGGCCCACCGCGTGGCTCACCGCATCGATCAGCGCGCGGAACAGGTCGGTCTCGAAGGTCGTGGTGACGCCCTGGAGGATCGAGGCCATGCGCTCGAGGCCCATGCCGGTATCGATGGAGGGGCGCGGCAGGGCGAGGCGGTTGCCCGGCTCGATCTGCTCGTATTGCATGAACACGAGGTTCCAGAATTCGAGGAAGCGGTCGCCATCCTCGTCCGGGGAACCGGGGGGGCCGCCCCGCACCGACGGACCCTGGTCGATGAAGATCTCCGAACACGGGCCGCACGGGCCGGTATCGCCCATCTGCCAGAAATTGTCGGAGGTGCCGATCCGAATGATCTTGTCCTCGGAGAATCCAGCGATCTTGCGCCAGAGCCCGGCGGCCTCCTCGTCATCGGCGTAGACCGTGACCAGGAGCTTGTCCTTGGGCAGGCCGAACTCCTTGGTGATCAGGGTCCAGGCCAGCTCGATCGCCTGCGGCTTGAAATAATCGCCGAAGGAGAAATTCCCGAGCATCTCGAAGAACGTGTGGTGCCGGGCGGTGTAGCCGACATTGTCGAGGTCGTTGTGCTTGCCGCCGGCGCGGACGCATTTCTGCGCCGTCACGGCACGGTTGTACGGGCGCTTTTCGACACCCGTGAAGACGTTCTTGAACTGCACCATGCCGGCATTGGTGAACATCAAGGTCGGGTCGTTGCGCGGCACCAGCGACGAGGACGGCACCACCTCGTGGCCCGCCTTGGCGAAGTAGTCGAGGAAGGTCGACCGGATTTCGTTGACGCCGCTCATCGCAAATGACTCTGTCGTAGGGCCTGGGCAGGCCGAGACGCCCGGCCGGCACGCGCATATCCACGGCGTCGCGCCCGGACAGGGCGCACACCGCGCTCGCGCTCTCATACGGAGCGATCCGGCGCAAGTCACGGTCGGTTTCGCTTTTCGCACCGCCGCGCTAGGTACGGGGCGACACGAACCCACGAGGACATTTCGTCGATGCCGGTTGAAATCCGCCTACTTGCCTGGTCCTGCTTCCTCGGGCTGGTCCACATCATCGCCGCATCCGCCAGCGGATTGCAGCAGCGGGGTGGCTTGGACTGGGCCGCCGGCAATCGCGAGGGGCAGACGCCCACCGTGACGGGGGCCGCGAGCCGGCTCGAGAAGGCGTCCAAGAACTTCTTCGAGACCTTTCCGATCTTCGCCGCCCTGGTCCTGGCCTGCGTGGTGAGCGGACGCCACAACACCGCCGTGGTGCTGGGCGCCTACCTCTATTTCTTCGCGCGTCTCGTCTATCTGCCGCTCTACGGCTTCGGCATTCCCAAGATCCGCTCCATCGTCTGGGGAATCTCCATCGTGGGCATCCTGTTCGTGCTCTGGGGCCTCTTCATCAAGATCCTGCCCTACAGCCCGTAGCGGGTGTTCCCCCGGGGCCTTGCCGGAGCTCCGGCAGGGCTCATATCGTCGCCTGGGAACCGCTCTGGTCAGGTGGGCGGACCAGGGAGACGAAACCCATGCGATCCCTTCTGATTCCGACGCTGCTGGCCGGCGTCGCGCTCGGCGTGACGATGCTCGGCGCCCCTGCTCAGGAGGCAACTGCCCCCGACACGAAGACCAAGGCCGATGCCCTGGAGAAGCTCCAGGGCATGCAGAGCACCGGCACCGCGGAAGCGCCCGAGATCCCGCAGACCGGACGCCGGGCGGATGCGCTGCGCAAGACGCTTGCCAAGATCAAGCTGCCCGAGGGCTTCCAGATCGCGCTCTACGCGATCGTGCCCGATGCCCGCGCCATCGCGGTCGGCCCCAATGCCGGTGTGCTGTTCGTCGGCACCCGCAAGTCCAAGGTCTACACGGTCACCGACCGGGACAAGGACCGGGTGGCGGACGAGGTGCGCGCCTTCGCGCCGGGCATCACCTTCAAGATCCCCAACGGCGTTTGTTTCTCCAAGGACGGCGTGCTCACCATCGCCGAGCAGAACCGGGTGCTGTCCTTCCCGGCGGCCGAGTTCTTCTACGAGAGCCCGGACGTGGCCGCCGGCGTGCTCGTCAAGCAGGGCGAGCTGATCCCGCAGGCGGAAGAGAGCTACAACCACACCGCCCGGGTCTGCCGCGTCGGCCCCGATGGCAAAACCTACATCGCGCTCGGCCAGCCCTACAACGTGCCGGCCGTCGACAAGCGCGATCTCTACGCCAGGGCCGGCATCGGCGGAATCATCCGAATGGATGCGGACGGCAAGAACCGCGAGGTCTACGCCACCGGCATCCGCAATTCGGTCGGGCTCGATTTCAACCCGGCCGACAGGTCCCTGTGGTTCACGGACAACCAAGTGGACGGAATGGGGGACGACACCCCGCCGGGCGAACTCAACCGCGCCGCCAAGGCCGGCGAAGCCTTCGGCTTCCCGTGGTTCGGCGGTGGGCACGTGCGTACCGTGGAGTACAAGGACGAGACGCCGCCCAAGGACGTGGTCTTTCCCCAGGTCGACCTGCCGCCGCACGCCGCCGATCTCGGCATGACCTTCTACACCGGCAAGATGTTCCCGGCCTCCTATCGCGGCGGTATCTTCACCGCCGAGCACGGCTCTTGGAACCGCACCACGCCTATCGGCGCCCGGATCATGTTCGTGCCGGTGGACAAGGACGGCAAGCCCGGCGCGCCGACGCCGTTCGCAGAGGGCTGGCTCACGGGCGACGGCGAGTATCTCGGCCGCCCGGTGGACGTGGCGACCTTCCTCGACGGGTCGCTGCTCGTCTCGGACGACACCGCCGGCGCGATCTATCGAATCTCGTACGAGGGCAAGTGAGGGGTGGGGCGGGCATACCGCAGGGTACGTCCGCACTCGTTCACCGAAAAATCATCACGGATCGCGTCCCCGTTGCCCCCATCATCCGGAATTCGCATGGCCCATCCAGCTCCCGTCTTGCTGCTCGGTGCCGTGCTGGCTGCGGGCCTCGCGTCCGGTCCGGCCCGTGCCGGCGATGCCAAGGCGGGGCGCAAGGCAGCCACCGCCTGTCAGACCTGCCACGGTATGGACGGGCTCTCGAAGCTGCCCGAAGCGCCGAACCTCGCCGGTCAGGTCGAGCCGTATCTGGTCAAGGCGTTGACGGAGTATCGCGACGGCAAGCGCAGCAACGAGATCATGAACGTGGTCGCCAAGGGCCTGTCGGATGCGGAGATCGCCAATCTCGCGGCGTTCTATGCCGGTATCCCGATCGAGGTGCTGCCGCCGGGGTGACCGCATGTGCGCCTCCCTTATGGTGGCACCTTAGTCCAGGCACATGCGGAAGTAGAGCTGCCGGATTCGCTCCATGGCCTCGAAGCCCGACGCCCGCGGGCTCAGCAATTCCGGCCCGTCCGGGACCCGACCGAAGAAGGCTTCGGACAGGTCGACCACGAATCCACGCTCGCCGAGATAGAGCCCATCCGGGTTCTTGACGTTGACCGAACCGCAGATCCACGAGCCTTCGGCCCTGCGCAGGGCCGTCACCTTCGGATCGAGGGCGCCGAAGCGCCGTCCCACAAGATCGAGAACCGTGGCGGCGGCGGCCTTTCCGATGGCCGCATCGGACCCATCCTCGACGACCTGGGCGTGGACAACCTGGGTTGTCGACGCGAACAGGAGCAGGATCGCGCCGAGCGCGAGCGCGGGTTTTGCTGAGAAACGATCGTCGCTGGTCCGGAACCGCATGCTCCGAGACCCGACACGTCCTGGGGTGACGACGCGGACACGCGGTACTTCAGACATCCGATACTCTACCGCTCTTGCGCCGCGATCCGCGCCGGTCGCGCTTCGGCAATGAGGATGTCCAGCGAACGGCGCACGATCTCCACGGCGCTCACGTCCTCCCGATCCGCTTCGGTCTGGACGGTGGCTTGTTCGGAAGCCGGCATCCCGTCGAGGATCGCCTGCGCCACACCGACGGAGGCATCCTTGTGATGTTCGCTCATTGTGCCGTCACCAGATGATGCTTGCGGTGTCTCGATCGCCCAAGCGTAATAAGCATCTTGTAAGAAAACGGTGGCTACACCGCTTTCCCTCGTCGATGACTCTATAGATTTTGCATCATAGAGTCTCACGGATCAAATCTTCTGTGCCGTGATACAGCCTTCATCTTACGGCGCCACGGCGTCGTGAGCGCCTCGGGAAACAGCTTTGCCGCTTGACTAGGACACAAAAAAGCCGCCGGGCACGAGCCCGGCGGCTGTTCTGATTCCGGCGCGGGCGAAAGACTTTAAGCCTCGCCCTCGTCGAGATCGTCCTCGGTGGGCTTTACGTTGTCGAGGATCTTCTCCGCCAGGACACCGGAATTCTGTCGAATCGACGCCTCGATCTTCGCGGCGATGTCCGGATTGTCCCTTAGGAAACCCTTGGAATTCTCGCGGCCCTGGCCGAGGCGCTGGCTCGCATAGGAGAACCAGGCCCCCGACTTTTCGACGATGCCGGCCTTGACGCCGAGATCGATCAATTCGCCGACCTTCGATACGCCCTCGCCGAACATGATGTCGAACTCGACCTGCTTGAAGGGCGGGGCGACTTTGTTCTTCACCACCTTGACGCGGACCTGGTTGCCGATGGCCTCGTCGCGGTCCTTCAGGGTCGAGATCCGGCGGATGTCGAGACGCACCGAGGCGTAGAACTTCAGGGCGTTGCCACCCGTGGTGGTCTCGGGGCTGCCATACATCACGCCGATCTTCATCCGGATCTGGTTGATGAAGATGACCATACATTTCGAGCGCGAGATCGAGCCGGTGAGCTTGCGCAGGGCCTGGCTCCTCAGGCGCGCCTGAAGGCCGGGCTGGCTGTCGCCCATCTCACCCTCGATCTCGGCTCGCGGGGTGAGCGCGGCCACCGAATCGACCACCAGCACGTCGATGGCGCCGGAACGCACCAGCGTGTCGGTGATCTCCAGGGCTTGCTCACCGGTATCGGGCTGCGAGATCAGGAGATCGTCGAGCTGCACACCGAGCTTGCGGGCATAGACCGGATCGAGGGCGTGCTCGGCGTCCACGAAGGCGCAGACGCCACCCTTCTTCTGAGCCTCGGCGATGGTGTGCAGGGCGAGGGTGGTCTTGCCCGAGGATTCCGGACCGTAGATCTCGATCACCCGGCCGCGCGGCAGGCCGCCGACACCGAGCGCGATATCGAGGCCGAGCGACCCGGTGGAGACGACCTCCACCTCCTGCACCTTCTCGTTCTTGCCCAGGCGCATGATCGAGCCTTTGCCGAACGCGCGCTCGATCTGTGACAGCGCGGCATCGATCGCCTTGGCCTTGTCCTTGTCCACCATCGGGGATTCCACAACTTTCAGCGCGGGCTGGGCCATTCGTCGGCATCCTTATGCATGGGGCTGCGGCAAGGCTCAATGCGCCGCGGATGACGATCTATGTACCTGTTTTGTTCTCGTTCGACAAGGTGAGGGACCGCGATTTTTTGCGGACCCTCACCCCGTTCATGACGTTCGACGGTCAGCGGGCAATGATCTCCTTCACCGTCTCGACGAGTTGTTTCAGGCTGAACGGCTTGGGCAGGAAGTTGAAATCCTCGCCGTCGGGCAGATTCTTGCGGAACGCATCCTCGGCATAGCCGGAAACGAAGATGACCTTGAGGTCGGGGTGATGCTTGCGCAGCTCCCGCAGCAGGGTCGGCCCGTCCATCTCGGGCATCACCACGTCGGAGACCACGAGGTCGATGGGCTGGTCCGTCTCCTCGAAGATCCGCAGGGCATCGAGGCCGGAGGCCGCTTCCAGCACAGTATAACCCCGGGCCGAGAGGGCACGGCTGTTGACGGCGCGCACCGGATCCTCGTCCTCCACGAGGAGGATGACGCCCTGGCCGGTATGGTCGGGCACTGGCTTGCGCGGCGCCGGCTTCTCGGGATCGCCGGACGCGGGCTTGGCGAGGTCCGGCGTTCCCTTGAGCCGGTTCGCCGCGATCTGGGCACTGGAGAGACTGGCGGCCGGCGGCAGCGCCGGCTCGGGGGCCGCCTCGGCGGCGGGTTCGTGACGCGGGAAGTAGATGCGGAAGGCGGTGCCTTCCCCCACCGTCGAGCGCACGTCGATGGTCCCGCCGCTCTGCTTGACGATGCCGAACACCGTCGAGAGTCCGAGCCCGGTGCCCTTGCCGATTTCCTTGGTGGTGAAGAACGGCTCGAAGATCTTCTCCATCACGTCGGGCGGGATGCCCTGACCGGTGTCGAGCACCTCGATCAGCACGTGATCGCCTTCCGGAGCCCCGAGCTGAAGCTCGTCCGTCAGGCTGCCCTTGGCGACGTTCGCGGTGCGGATCAGCAGGCGCCCCCCCTCGGGCATCGCGTCGCGGGCGTTGACCGCAAGGTTCACGATGACCTGCTCGAACTGGTTCACGTCGGCCTTGATCGGCCAGATGTCCCGCCCGTGTTTGAGGTCGAGGTCCACGCGCTCGCCGAGCAGGCGCTTGAGCAGGAGCGTGAGGTCGGACAGTGCCTCGCCGACGCTCATCACTTCGGGGCGCAGGGTCTGTCGGCGGGAGAAGGCCAGCAGCTGCCGCACCAGGCTGGCGGCCCGGTTGGCGTTCTGCTTGATCTGCATGATGTCCTGGAAGGCCGGATCGGTGGGCCTGTGGCTCGCGAGCAGCAGATCGGAATAGCCGATGATGGCCTGCAGGACATTGTTGAAATCGTGCGCGATGCCGCCGGCGAGCTGGCCCACCGTGTCCATCTTCTGCGCCTGGGCCACCTGCTGCTCGAGCTGACGCTGGGCGGTCGTGTCGAGGGCATAGAGGATCACCCGCTCGCGGTCGCTCTGCTCGGCCTCCGATTCGACGCTCATGGAGGTGCCCTCGCCGCCGGCGGGGCTGAGCCAGACCCGCGCGGAGCGCGTGCCCGGCCCGGCCACCGCGATCTCGATGGGTTGGACCTCCGCGAGCCCACCCGCTGCCCGGGCGAGCGCCCCCTCCAGGGCCGCCCGGTCGCGTTCGGCCACCGAATCCCACATGGTCGGCTCGCCGCCGAGATCGTTGCGGCCGTCGGGGAGCGCCTGGCGCGGCATGCCGCCGAACAGCCGCGCGAAGGAGGCGTTGGCCCGCGCGATGTGGCCGGAGCGGTCGAGGGTGGCGATGGCGATCGGGCTGTTGTTGAGGAAGCGCGCGAGCCGCACCTCGGCCACGCGCTGGGGCTCGTCGCTCTCCGCCCCCGCCGAGCGGTTGAGCACGAAGGTCCGCGAGGGACCGGGCCTTCCGTCCTGGCCGAAGGCGACCCGGTGATAGAGCCGGGCGGGGAGCGGATGGCCGTTGCGGCGGCGGAGATCCAGGTCGAACCGGTCGGTACGGACCTCGCCCGGCAGGCCCTCGGTGGCGGTGAGCACGTCGGCGCCGGGGGCGATCTCGGTGAGGCGCAGGCCCCCCGAGCCCACCGTGGCGAGGTCGTAGCCGAGCCACGAGGCCAGGGTGGCGTTCATGTAGACGATGGACCCCTGCGGATCGATCGACAGGAACCCGGCCGGCGCATGGTCGAGATAATCGATGGCGTGCTGGAGCTCCTGGAAGACGTTCTCCTGGCGCTCGCGCTCATGGGTGGTGTCACTCACCGTCCAGAGGACGGCCGGGCGGCGCGGCCGGTCTATGGGGCGCACGGCGATGCGGAACCATGCGAAGGCGCGCTCGCCGAGCCCATCGGGCGGCGGGGCGACCCGGATCTCTTCCGCGTGTCCGAGCCCGTCGCGCGCCGCCTGCGCCAGGCGATACACCGCCTCGGACACCTCGGGCGAGCCGACGAAGACCCGCTCCACCGGCCGCAGGTTGGTGAAGCTCTCGCCGCCGGCGATGCGCAGATAAGCCTCGTTGGCGTAGATCAGCCGGCCGCCCTCCTCCACAACGATGGCGCCCTCGGGCGAGGCGTCGACGATGGCCTTGGTGATGTCGTCGCGACCGGTCTGCCCGGCGAGTTGGATCGCCCCGATGGCGAGGGCGAAGAGGCAGAAGACGCCCGACATGGCGAGCAGGGCCAGCAAGCCGAGGATGAGGGGCTGCGCCTGCTCGTTGGCGACGAAGGACAGGCCCACCGCCGCGCCGACCAGCAGGCCGGCCAGCACGAGCAGGAGCCCGACGCGTCCCGGCCGCTCGGAGCGATCGATCGCATTCGACGCGGGCTTGGTTTGTCCGCTGAGCTCTGCCATCCGGCGTCGATCCACCCTTGCAATACCATCGGTTAGCGCCGCCGCCATGGCGGCAGCAAGAGCGACCGAGGCTGAAGCAACGGCCACGTTTCGCGAAATAGGTGCATAAATCGTGGCGTTTACCGGTTATGCCCACTTCCCACGGACCCGCCAGGGGTCAATCGTCGCGCGCGGTCACGCGGCGGACCGCTCGGAATCAGCCAGGACAATCCCGATCACCGCCGTGTCGCGCAGGAAAGCAGGACGGCGCGGCGGGCGTTTCCCGCGAGCCACTCAGGCCGCCCGGCGGCGCAATCGCATCACGTAGCCGATCACCTCGGCCACCGCGCGGTAATGCTCGGCCGGGATCTCGGCATCGATCTCCACCGTCGCATGCAGGGCGCGCGCGAGCGGCGGGTTCTCCAGGATCGGCACGTCATGATCCTTGGCCATGGCGCGGATGCGCAGGGCCAGGGAGTCGACGCCCTTGGCGACGCAGATCGGCGCCGCCATGCCGGCCTCGTAGCGCAGGGCCACCGCGTAGTGGGTCGGGTTCGTTACGATCACGGTGGCGGTGGGAACCGCCGCCATCATGCGCTTCCTCACCCGCTGCGCCCGCAACTGCTTCATCCGGCCCTTCACCTCGGGGCTGCCCTCGCTCTCCTTGTGCTCCTGCTTCACCTCTTCCTTGGTCATGCGCAGGCGCTGACGCCAGCGGTAGCGCTGGTAGAGGGCGTCGGCCATGGCGATGGCGACGAACGCCGTCAGCATGCCGGCCATCAGCTTCAGAGCCAGTCCCAAGATCGCCGTGAGGCAAGCCGCCGGGTCGAGCCTGGCGAAACTCTCAAGACGATCGCGCTCACCCCACAGGATCGTCCCGCCGACGATGCCCACCATGGCGAGCTTGGATAACCCCTTGATGAATTGGAACAATGCCTCCATGCCGAAGATGCGCTTGGCCCCCGCCATGGGCGAGACCCGCGCCCATTTCGGTCCGAGCGTCTCGGTGGTGAAGACGAAGGGATGCTGGGCGAGGCCGGCGGCGATCCCCGCCACCACCACGAGGGCCACCGGGATCGCCACCGCCTGCCCCCAGAGCATCAGGCCGCGCGTGCCCAGAGCCACGTAGGCGTGCGGGTCCGAGGGAACGGCATGGGCGTTCATCAGGAACCCGCGCATGCCGGTCACCAGCCCCTGGGCGATGGAGCCGGAGACTAGGAGCAAGGCCAGCGTGAAGGCGGCGAAGATGAAGAGGGTGTTGATCTCGTTGCTGTTGGGGACGTTGCCCGATTCGATCGCCTTCTCGATGCGCCGCGCACTCGCGTCTTCGGTCTTGTCTTCCTGGTCCGAATCGTCGGCCACGGCCTTGAGCCTCCCCGGCTAGAGCATGCGGCGTTTCACGAGAACCGCGCCAGGCTCCACGTCATTGATCGCATGATGTGTTTCTGGAAATCCGGTCTTCGCATGTCCGCGTCCCGCTCGCGGGCACGCGGGCTCATCGCCCGGTGAATTGCGCGAGGTAATGGCCGATATCGTCGAGGAAGACGCCCATCATCACCCCGAGACTGCCGAGCAGCACCAGCATGCCGATCAGCACCGAGGCCGGCAACGCGACGAAGAAGACCTGCATCTGCGGCATCAACCGGGCCAGCACGCCGAGCCCGACATTGAAGAGGATGCCGAACGCGATGAACGGTGCCGAGATCTGCACCCCGAGACCGAACCCCCGGCCGATGGCCCGGAGGGCCAGAGTCGCCGCCTCGCCCATGCCGGGCACGCCGCCCGGCGGCAGCAGGACATAGCTCCGCCCGATCGCCTCGAGAGCGATGTGATGCAGGTCGCTGGCCATGATCAGCGTGACACCGAGCAGAGCGAGGAAGGTTCCGATCGCCGTCTGCTGACCGCCCTGCATCGGGTCCACCGTCATGGCGTAGGACAGGCCGATCTGCTGCGAGATGATCATCCCGGCGGTCTGCAGGGCCGCCTGCACCATCCGCACCGTGAGGCCGAGCATGAGCCCGACCAGGACCTCGCCGATCAGCAGCGCGATCAGACCATGACCGGCGATCGCGCCGTTTTGAGTCGGCAGCAGCGGCCGAACCGTCGGAAACAGCAGCAGGGACAGCAGCAGTGCGAAGGCCAGTCGCAGGCGTGGCGAGACGAGCTGCTCGCCGACGCCCGGCATCAGCATGACGAGGGTTCCCACCCGCGCGAAGGTGAGGAGGAAGGCCGCGGCGATCCCCGGCAGCAGCAAATTCATGCGCCGTCATAGCAGATCTATCCGCCGGCCACGATGCGGGCGGCGATGCGGGTCATGTAGCCGCCCAAGGCATCGGCCATGAACGGGAGCATCAGCAGCAGGGTGGCGAAGACCGCTACGATCTTGGGCACGTAGATCAGCGTCTGCTCCTGGATCTGGGTCAGCGCCTGGAACAACGAGACCACGAGACCAACCACCAGGGCGACGATCATGATCGGCCCGGCGACCTTGAGGAAGACGAAGATGCCGTCGCGGGCGACGTCGAGGATGGCGAGGCCGGTCATGGGGCGCGTCTTGCTCAAAGAGTAGGCAGGGGAGTCCGGAATCCTGCGAGAAGTGCTCAGATCTGCATCCGCATGATCTCTTCGTCGGCAGAG
>JAKONB010000460.1 GCA_022702195.1 Beijerinckiaceae bacterium
TCGCCGCCGAGGTTGTAGCCGTGCTCGCGCATGTGTTCGAGGACGTAGCGGTCGCCCACCGCGGTACGGGCCAGCCCGAGGCCGAGGCCGCCGAGGAAGCGCTCGAGGCCGAGATTGGACATGATCGTCGCGACGATGCCGGCCTTGGCCAGGCGCTCGTCCTCCTGCCAGGAGCGGGCGACCACCGCCATGAGTTGGTCGCCATCCACCGACTGGCCTTTCTCGTCGACGATCAGCACCCGGTCGGCGTCCCCGTCCAGGGCGATGCCGATATCGGCACGCAATTCCCGGACCTTGGCGGCGAGCGCCGCCGGGGCGGTGGACCCGACATCCTGGTTGATGTTGAAGCCGTCCGGTTCGACGCCGATGGCGATGACCTCGGCGCCCAGCTCCCACAGGGTTTCGGGCGCCACCCGGTAGGCGGCGCCGTTGGCGCAATCCACCACGATCCGTAAGCCGTCGAGGGTGATGTTGCGCGGCAGCGACCTTTTCGCGAACTCGATGTAGCGGGCATGCACGCTCTCGATCCGCTTGGCGCGGCCGAGATCGCGCGAGCCGGCGAGCCTTTTGTGCAAGGCCCCGTCGATCAGCGCTTCGATCTCCCGCTCGACATCGTCGCTGAGCTTGAACCCATCGGGGCCGAACAACTTGATGCCGTTGTCTTCGAACGGGTTGTGCGAGGCCGAGATCATCACGCCGATATCGGCCCGCATGGAGCGGGTGAGCATGGCCACGGCCGGGGTCGGCATCGGCCCGAGCTGGAGCACGTCCATGCCCACCGATGTGAAGCCGGCGATGAGCGCGGTCTCGATCATGTAGCCGGACAGGCGCGTGTCCTTGCCGATCACCACCCGGTGGCGGTGATCGCCGCGCTGGAAGATGAGGCCCGCCGCCTGCCCGACCTTGAGCGCCAGCTCCGGCGTGATGATGCCATTGGCCCGGCCTCGGATGCCGTCGGTGCCGAAATACTTGCGCAAGGTCACGATCTCCAGTGCCGAGCCGAGAGGCCGGCAGTCTAACTTAGAAGAGCTTACCAGATTGGGTGGTCGTCGGAGCCCCGGCCGGCCGCACCGCCCTGGCGGTGCTCCGCGACAAAGACGGTCGAAATGGGGCGTGTCACGGTTTCGCGCCTACAGAAGTCTGGGGAGCGCCGTGGCGAGGAAGGTCACGCCGGAGGCGGTCAGCAGGCCGAGGACCACCCGGCGGAAGGCCGCCTCGCTCAGGGTGGCGTAGACGCGGGTGCCGAGGACGGTGGGGATCAGCATGGCGGGCAGCACCACTGCCAGCATCGGCAGCGCGGTCCGGGTGACGAGGCCCGAGCCGCCATAGGTGATCATCGTCATGGCCAGCATGGTCAGGTTGAAGTTCTGAATGATCGTGCGCTGCACGTCGCGCTCATAGCCCCGCAGGGTGCACCACAGGGTCGGCAGCGTGCCGGTGAAGCCGCCGAGACCGCCGAGCATCCCACCGCCGAGGCCGACCACCGCATCCGCCAGCCGCCCGCCCGCCCTGATCCGCGGCAGGTCCTTGGCCAGCAGCATGGCCGGACACCAGAGCACCAGCAGGGTGCCCAGCACCACCTTGAACCAATCCGCATTGAGGTGGGGCAGCAGAATCGCCCCGAGGGGAACCCCGGCCAGGCCGCCGAGCAGGAACGGGGCGAGGCGAGCGCGGTCGAAGCCACGCCGGACCGTGACGGCGGCGACGATCTGGCCGGTCAGCGATCCGGCGACGGCCAGGACCGCCGCGAGCTGCGGATCGATCACCCAGGCCCAGAACGAGAGCGCGACGAGGCCGAAGGCGAAACCCGACAGGCCCTGGACGAAGCCGGCGACCACCGCCCCGAGGGCGACGACGAGATAGGTGGAGAACGCCATCGCGCGTGTCACGGCCTGATCGAGAAGCGAAGCAGGGTTCAGCTTTTCCGATTCGCCGGTGGAGGCCAAGCGAACGGTCAAGCTTCGCGGCCGCGTCGCGGAGCAGCCGGCTCGGAATGTCACCCGAATCGGCCGAGGGCCGGCGGAGCGTGACAAAACGAAAAGGGCGCCTCGCGGCGCCCTCCTCGTCCCGTCCTCCAATCCGGCTCAGGCCTGCGGCTGCGGCTCCAGGCCACCATCGGTCTCCCGCGGCCGGCCACGCCCGGTGGAGGGCACGGATGATCCGCGGATCGTGCTGGGGGGGCCGTCGCCCGTATCGCGGATCGGCGGCTTGCCGGCGATGAGGTTACGGATCTCGTCGCCCGACAAGGTCTCGTATTCGAGGAGCCCCTGGGCCAGCGCCTCGAGGTCGTCCTTGTGCTCGCCGAGGATGCGGCGGGCCTCTTCGAGACCGGTCTCGACCAGACGGCGAACCTCGGCGTCGATCTTCTGCGCGGTGGCCTCCGAAACCGTCTGCTGACGGCCCATCGACATGCCAAGGAAGACCTCGTCGTTGTTCTCGCCGTAGGCAACGGTGCCGAGCTCGGGGGAGAAGCCCCAGCGGGTCACCATCATCCGAGCGAGGCGCGTTGCCTGCTCGATGTCGGACTGGGCGCCCGACGTCACCTTGTCGGCGCCGAAGGTCATCTCCTCGGCAATGCGGCCGCCCATCATGATGGCCAGACGCGAGGTCATCTGCTCGAAGCTCATCGACAGCTTGTCGCGCTCGGGCAACTGCATGACCATTCCGAGAGCCCGGCCGCGCGGGATGATCGTCGCCTTGTGGACGGGATCGGTGGCCGGCACGTTGAAGGCGACGATGGCGTGGCCGCCTTCATGGTAGGCCGTGAGGCGCTTCTCGTCCTCGGTCATGACCAGGGTGCGGCGCTCGGCCCCCATCATCACCTTGTCCTTGGCGTCCTCGAACTCGTGCATCGTGACGATGCGTTTTCCGCGACGCGCGGCGAGCAGGGCCGATTCATTGACCAGGTTCATGAGATCGGCGCCGGAGAAGCCCGGGGTGCCGCGCGCGATGACCTTGAGGTCGACGTCCGGCGCCAAGGGCACCTTGCGGACGTGGACGCGCAGGATTCGCTCACGGCCGACCACGTCGGGATTCGGAACCATAATCTGACGGTCGAACCGCCCCGGACGCAGCAGGGCGGGGTCGAGCACGTCGGGCCGGTTGGTGGCTGCGATGATGATCACGCCCTCGTTGGCCTCGAACCCGTCCATCTCCACCAGGAGCTGGTTGAGGGTCTGCTCGCGCTCGTCGTTGCCGCCGCCGAGGCCGGCACCGCGATGGCGGCCGACCGCGTCGATCTCGTCGATGAAGATGATGCAGGGCGCGTTCTTCTTGGCCTGCTCGAACATGTCGCGGACGCGGCTGGCGCCAACGCCGACGAACATCTCCACGAAGTCCGACCCCGAGATGGTAAAGAACGGCACGTTGGCCTCACCCGCCACCGCGCGGGCGATCAGCGTCTTACCCGTGCCGGGGGGGCCGACCAGGAGCACGCCGCGCGGGATGCGCCCGCCTAGGCGCTGAAACTTCTGGGGGTCGCGCAGGAACTCGACGATCTCCTGAAGATCCTCCTTGGCCTCCTCGACGCCGGCGACGTCATCGAAGCTGACGCGGCCCGAAG
>JAKONB010000478.1 GCA_022702195.1 Beijerinckiaceae bacterium
TACGCGGCTGCCGCGTTATGTCCGGGGCCGGACCGGCCGGGTCGAGCACATCCACGGCGCGTTCGTGTTTCCGGACACCAACGCCCATCGGGCGGGCGGGAGCCCACGTACGGGCGGGAGCCCGCGTACGGGCGGGAGCCCGCGTACGGGCGTGAGCCCGCAGGCGGGCGAGACTCCGCAATGGCTCTACACGGTCGGCTTCTGCGCCGTGGACTTGTGGGGCGAGACCGGACGGGCTGGCGACCGCGTGACGGTGGCGGCGTTCGAGAGCTACCTCGCCCCGGCGGAGGGGGTGGCGTGACGGAATCGCCCTCCCCCTTCGCCGAGCCCTGGGAGGCGCAGGTCTTCGCCCTGGTGGTGAGCCTGCAGGAGGCCGGCCTGTTCACCGCCGCCGAATGGGCGCAAACCCTCGGGGCGGCGATCCGGCCGGAGGGCGGCGGCAGCGCCAACGCCGATTACGCGCACTGGCTCCTGGCCCTGGAGCGCCTCCTGGCCGAGCGCGGGATCGCCCCAGCGGATCGTCTGACCGCCCGCAGCGACGCCTTCCTCCGCGCCGCCGCGGCGACCCCGCATGGCCAGCCGGTCGTGCTGGCGAACGACCCGCTGCGCGAGGGCTGACTTCAGGCCGTGACGCGGCGACCGGCCCCGTAATGGTCGTCGATGCGCCCGCCATAGGCCGGATCGGCGAAGGCGTCCTCGCCCGGTCCGTGGCTCGGGGCCCCCGCCAGGGTGTCGCGGTCGATGTCGAGGACGTAGCCACCGAGATCCACGTCGTAGCGCAGGGCGCGCCACGGCACCGGGCGATGGCTCTCGCCGAGCCCGAGGAAGCCGCCGAAGGACAGGACCGCGTAGGCGACCTGCCCCGACACCTTGTCCACCATGAAATTGTCGATGGTGCCCAGATGGGTGCCGTCGCCCGCATAGGCCGGCGTGCCCTCGACCTTGTTGGAGGCGATGAGGCGCGGCGTCTCGTCCGTGGCGACGTTCCCCGCCGCGGGATCGAGTTCCATCGATCCCGCGGGACGGATGCTGCGCTCGTTTGGAAGATCGGTCGGCATGCTGTCCTCCATGACGGATCGTGATGACGTGACGGATTGCGATGAGATGCCGGGACAAGCCGCACCCGCCGGACCCGGTTCCGATCCTCAGACGATGCCGCTGCCCTCGTATGGCCAGGGACGGCCGAGATGGGCGGCGACCTTGGCCGGGTCGTTCCCCACCACCGCCACGGCCGCCTCCACGGCCTCGCTCGGCATTTCGAGACGGCGCGCCCAATAGGCCAGCGTCCAGGGCTCGGAGACGTTGACGATGGTCGGCTCGTGCGGGTCGGTGGGGACGGGATCGGTCATCGGGCTTTCCGAAACGGCAGGATGGTCCCCGACAACGCGCGGCGGAGCCGCGCGTTCGCGGCTTCATCCCAGCCCCACGCAAGCGATCCGGCCTATCCGCTCGTCATCGTGATCCGGGATCGGCGCCCAGGACCCGCGATGTCGCGGATTTGAGGAGAAGTGAAGCCGTGGGCGTTCTGATCGGCCTCGTCATCGCAATCGGATGCATGCTCGGGGGGTTCGTCGCCATGGGCGGCCACCTCGTGGTGCTCTGGCAGCCCTGGGAATTCGTCATCATCGGCGGGATGGGGGCCGGCACCTTCGTCATGGCCAACCCGATGAAGACGGTGGTGGATTCCGGCAAGGCGAGCATCGACGCCCTCACCGGCAAGGTTCCCAAGCGCAAGGATTACCTCGCCCTGCTCGGGCTGCTGCACGCGCTGATGCGCGAGCTGAAGACCAAGCCCCGCAACGAAGTCGAGCCGCATCTCGACGATCCGGCCAATTCCGAGCTGTTCAAGGCCTATCCGGACGTGGTCAAGAACGCCGATCTCCTGCTGTTCATCTGCGACTATGCCCGCCTCATCCTCATCGGCAATGCCCGCGCCCACGAGATCGAGGCGCTGATGGACGAGGAGATCAGCGGCTACCGCAAGGACCGGCTGAAACCCTACGGCGCCGTGACCACGGTGGCCGAGGCGATGCCGGCCCTGGGGATCGTGGCGGCGGTGCTGGGCATCGTGAAGGCGATGGGCGCCCTCGACCAGTCGCCGCAGATCCTCGGCGGCCTCATCGGTGCCGCCCTGGTGGGCACGTTCTTCGGGGTGTTCATGTCCTACGGCGTGCTCGCGCCGTTCGCGATCAAGATCAAGACGATCCGCGAGAAGCAGGCCCATGTCTACATCATCGTCAAGCAGAGCCTGCTGGCCTATATGAGCGGGGCGGTGCCGCAGATCGCCCTCGAGCACGGCCGCAAGGGCATCTCGTTGGCCGACCGCCCCACCATCGACGAGGTCGAGAACGCCACCGTCAACGGCGGCGCGCAGCGGGAGGCCGCCTGATCATGGACGCGCCGGAGAAGATCACCACCGACATCCGCACCCGCCTCATCGAGGCCGGGGGCCTGTCCCTGGACAGGCTGCCGATGCTGCACGTGGTGTTCGACCGGCTCACCACGAGCTGCTCGGACAACCTCAAGCATCTCGTCGCCTCCCCGGTCTATTTCTCTTTCAGCGGCGTCCAGAGCGGTCGCTTCGGCGAGTTGCTCGACGCCTACGACAACAATGCCGTCGCGGGCATCTTCCACGCTCCCGAATGGGACAGCCACATCTTGGTCGGCCTCGACCGGGATTTCATCTTCACCATGATCGAGGTCCTGTTCGGGTCGGATGGCGCCGAGCCTCCGGTGGACGACGAGCGCGCCTTCTCGGGGCTCGAGCTGCGCGTGGCGCA
>JAKONB010000495.1 GCA_022702195.1 Beijerinckiaceae bacterium
CGGCCGTGGTGCGCCGCCTCAAGCCCGGCAGCCCGCTGCTCGGCACCCCGCTGGTGCCGGTGGTCTACCGCATCAACATGCGCGACCCCAACAGCCTGTTCCTCACCCAGGCCTTCCGCATGCGCAATCGCGACCTCGTCTACGTCTCCAACGCCCCCTTCACCGAGGTCCAGAAGGTGCTCTCGGTGTTCTCCACCGTCACCGCCCCGGTCTCGGCGGCGGCCGGCGTCTACGGCGCCGCCCGATAGGGGACGCCATCGCCGAAGCCCGGCTTCGGGGCCGCCCGAGGTCCATGGGCGAGAGGCGGCACCCGGCCGCCGATGTTTCCGGCCGGTGTCCCGGCCTCTTGCCTTCTCGTGCGCCATCCCGCACGGGTCGTTCAAAGGGCGGGCCTCGCGACCGGGCGAACCGGCCGCCGCGTCGCGGGGCGGCCGGCAGAGGTTCGGGCGGGGCGGTCGCCGCAACCGTCGTGAGGTCGAACGAGGCGTGAGACGGGGCGAGATGAGCGTCAGAGCTGGGAGGCGGTGCATCCGACTCGTGGGCCGCATGGCCGCTTGTCTCGGGCTTCTCGGCATCGCGCCGGCCTGCGCGGACGTCGTCATCGGCGTCGCGGTGCCGCGCTCGGGCGCCTATGTGGGGGTCGGCGAGCAGGTGCTGCGCGGGGTCCAGGCCGCGGCCCGGGACGCCAATGCTCGCGGCGGCCTCGACGGCCAGACCATCGTGCTCGACGTCCAGGATGATGCCTGCGATTCCAACAAGGCGGTGGCGGTGGCCAACCACTACGCCACCGCCAACGTGCGCCTCGTCGTCGGCCATGTCTGTTCCAACGCCTCGCTGGCCGCCTCCGAGGTCTATGCCGCCAACGGCACCCTGATGATCACCGCGGCCTCCGTCGCCGCCAAGCTCACCGATCGCGGCCTGCCGACGATCTTCCGGGTGTGCGGGCGCGACGACGATCAGGCCAAGCTCTCGGCCACGGTGCTGGCCGAGCGGTTCCGCGACAAGAAGATCGCCATCCTCAACGACCTGACGCCGGGCTCGCGCAACCTCGCGGCGGCCACCAAGGAAAACCTCAACCGCATCGGCATCAACGAGGCCATCGCCACGGCCTTCTCGGCGGGGGATGCCGACGACGCGGCCCTGGCCGACCGGTTGAAGGAGGCCGGCATCGCGGTGGCCTATTATGGCGGCGATGCCCGGGAGATGGGGCGCCTGGTGCGGATCTCCGCCGAGCGCGGGTTCAAGCCGCAATGGTTCGGCACCTCCGCCATCGCCACCCAGGAATTCGCCACCATCGCGGGTCCGGCCAGCAACGGCGTGCTGATGACCTTCTACCTCGATCCCCGCCGCAAGCCCGAGGCGGCCGCCGTGGTCGCCGCCTTCAAGGCCGAGGGCGTGGAGCCGGAGGGTTCGGCCATCTACGGCTACGCCGCGCTCCAGGCCCTGGTGGCGGCCGGCACCTTCGCCCACACGATGGATTCCAAGCGCATCGCCGCGACCCTGCACGCGGAGCGGTTCGACCTCGTGCTGGGCTCGGTGGGGTTCGACGCCAAGGGCGACGTCACCGCCCAGGGCTACGTCCTCTACGTCTGGAACGACGGCACCTTCGCCTACGCCAAATAGGCGTCCAAGATCCGGGCGTCCAAGATCCGGGGGGCCAAGATCCGGGCGCCCGGGGGCCGGCGGGATCGATTCGGCGCCTGCGCCGTTCGTGAACGACCCGTTTCGCAAGCGACGTGGACCGGATCGGCCCGGCGACGGATTGCGGCGACACGACCACCCAGCGAGGCGTCATGGCCCCACCTCTTGCACGACGCGCCCTTCTCTCCGCCGGTCTCGGCGGCGCGGCGGCGGCCGTGGCGGCGCCCGCCCGGGCCGAGGCCGCGCCGGAGCTGAAATGGCGCCTCGTCACCTCCTACGCCAAATCCCTCGACATCCTGTTCGGCGCCCCCGAGATGCTCGCCCGCATCGTCGCCGAGGCCACCGACGGACGCTTCCAGATCCAGGTCTCCGGTCCGGGGGAGCCGGTGGCGGCCGAGGCGCTGCTCGACGCGGTCTCGGGCGGCACGGTGGAGATGGGCTACGGCCCGGCCACCCTGGGGGCCGCCAAGGACCCCACCTTCGCGCTGGCCACCGCCCTGCCCTTCGGGCTCAACGCGCGCGGTCAGAACGCCTGGTGGCTCCAGGGCGGCGCCGCCGACCTGTTCGGCGAGATCTTCGCCAAGCACGGCCTCGTGGCGCTGCCCGCCGGCAATACCGGCGCGCAGATGGGCGGCTGGTTCCGCCGCGAGATCAAGGCGCTGGCCGATCTGCAGGGGCTGAAGCTGCGCATCGGCGCGATGGGCGGGCAGGTGCTGACCAAGTTCGGCGTCGTCCCCCAGGCGACGCCGGGGCCGGAGATCTACGCGGCCCTCGAATCGAAGGCGATCGACGCCGCCGAGTGGATCGGCCCCTATGACGACGAGAAGCTCGGGTTGCAGAAGGTGGCCCCCACCTACCATTACCCCGGCTTCTGGGAGGGCGGTTCGCTGCTCCATGTCTGGTTCAACGCCGAGGCCTGGAAGGGCCTGCCCAAGGCCTATCGGGCGATCCTGCAGGCCGCCGCCGCCCAGGTCCATGCGGACGTCCAGGCCAAGTACGATGCCCGCAACCCGCGGGCGCTGCGCCGCCTCGTGGCGGCCGGCGCGCAGTTGCGTCCCTTCCCCCAGGAGGTGATGGAGGCCGCCCTCAAGAACGCCAACGACGTCTATGCCGAGACCGGCAACAAGAACCCCGATTTCAAGCGGGTCTACGAGGCGATGAAGACCTTCCGGAACGAGGAGTATCTCTGGTTCCAGGTGGCGGAATACACCTACGACAACTTCATGATCCGCGCCCGCGCCCGGGGATAGACCTGCACGGGGCTCCGGACAGAAAAAAGGCCGCTCCGAAGAGCGGCCCGAAGTCTAGGGAGGAAACGCCCAAGAAGGGCAGCAGGACCGCGACGCCATCGCGTTCCCGCAATGCACAATCTGATCCTCTCGCGGGGAATTGCAAGATGGTTGGGGCAGCATCGCTGTCGCTTTTCGCGCGGCGGGCCACGTTGGAATCGCTCTGTCTCCAAAATGCCGCAGGAACGGGACCGGCCCCGCACCCGTCTCCATGTCCGACAGGGCCGGTCTTGGCCACGCGATAAGACTTTGCCGACATTCGCCTTTCCGGCGATGGGGCGGCCACCGCCCCGGCGAGCGGCCCGGTCGGTCCCGGACCAAGCGGCGCAGCATTCGGAGCGGTTTCGTACAATGGCGATCCAGGGCGGTCGAATCACCCTTCTCAACGACGTTCCCCCGCGCGACGACGGGGCCTACGTCCTCTACCTGCTGCAACAGGCCAACCGCGCGCACCACAATCCGGCCCTCGAATACGCCATCGCGGAGGCCAATCGCCTCGGCCTGCCGGTGGTGGCCTGTTTCGGCCTGCTCGACGGGGCCAATGGCTTTCCCGAGGCCAATGCCCGGCACTACGCCTTCCTGCTCCAGGGCCTGGCCGATGCGGCCGCCGGGCTGCACGAGCGCGGCGTCGGCTTCGTGATGCGCAAGGCCTCGCCCGCCGAGATCGCCATCGATCTGGCGCGGGACGCCGCCCTGCTGGTCCTCGACCGGGGTTACCTCGCCATCCAGAAACGCTGGTACGGGGAGATCGCCGCTGCGGTGAAGGCCCGCATCGTCCAGGTGGAGGGCGATGTGGTGGTGCCGGTGGCTTTGGCCTCGGGCAAGCACGAATACGCCGCCCGCACCCTGCGCCCGAAGCTGCACAAGCTTCTCGCGGAGTACATCGCCCCGCTGGCCGAGCGCCGCGTCAAGCACAGGGCCGGGCGCGGCCTGCCGGCCACCGAGATCGACATCCATGATCCCGAGGCGGTGCTCGCC
>JAKONB010000506.1 GCA_022702195.1 Beijerinckiaceae bacterium
CATCCTCGACCATCTGCTGAAGGACCGTGCCCCGGTCTGATCCCCGGACGCGCGCGATCCCACCGGCACAACCCCAGGAGCAATTCATGACCGCAGAGACCGACGTCCTCTGGTTCCTCCCCACCCACGGCGACGGCCGCTACCTCGGCGCCCAGGAAGGTGCCCGCGACGTCTCGATCGCGTATCTGCGCCAGATCGCCCAGGCCGCCGACGATCTCGGCTATTACGGCGTGCTCCTGCCTACCGGGCGGTCCTGCGAGGATTCCTGGGTGGTGGCCTCGGCGCTGGCGCCGCTGACCAAGCGCCTGCGCTTCCTGGTCGCCGTGCGCCCCGGGCTGCAGGAGCCGTCCGTCGCCGCCCGCATGGCCGCGACCCTCGACCGGATCTCGGACGGACGCTTGCTCATCAACGTGGTCACCGGCGGCGACCCGGTGGAGCTGCGCGGCGACGGCGTCTTCCTCGACCACGACGAGCGCTACGCGGTCACCGACGAGTTCCTGCATATCTGGCGCGGGCTGATGTCAGGCGAGACGGTGGATTTCGCCGGCAAGCACCTCCGGAGCGAGGGCGGCCGGGTGATCTTCCCGCCAGTGCAGAAGCCCTATCCGCCGCTGTATTTCGGCGGCTCATCGCCGGCCGGCATTGAGGTCGCCGCCGAGCATTGCGAGGTCTACCTCACCTGGGGCGAGCCCCCGGCCGGGGTGGCCGAGAAGATCGCCAAGGCGCGCGAGGCCGCCGACGCCAAGGGCAAGACCTTCTCCTATGGCATCCGCCTCCATGTGATCGTGCGCGAGACCGAGGGCGAGGCTTGGGCGGCGGCCGAGGGCCTGATCTCGAAGCTCGACGACGAGACCATCGCCCGGGCGCAGGCCACCCTGAAGCGCCAGGATTCGGTGGGCCAGAGCCGGATGATGGCGCTGCATGGCGGCGACCGCACCAAGCTCGAAGTCTCGCCCAACCTCTGGGCCGGCGTCGGCCTGGTGCGCGGCGGCGCCGGTACGGCGCTGGTCGGCTCGGCCGATCAGGTGGCCGACCGCATGAAGGAATACATCGATCTCGGCATCGACCGCTTCATCCTGTCGGGCTACCCGCACCTGGAGGAGGCCTATCGCTTCGCCGAGCTGGTCTTTCCCAAGCTGCCCCTGAAGAGCACCACCGGCGTGCCCCGCACCGACGCCCGCAACAACGGGCCGTTCGGCGAGGTGATGGCCAACGACATCGTGCCGGCCCGCCGCGTCGCGGCGCATTGAGGCCCGGCCGCACTCGACGCTCCGCGGCCCTCCTCCCCACGAGGGGGGAGCGCGACGCCTGTCCCTGAAGTGATCAGACCTGTGCATCCAGTCCCCCCGCAAAGCAGTGGGGGGTGACGTGCGCTCGAAGGAGCGCGCGTCATGGCCGTATGGCCGTCAAATCCGAGAGAATCCATTGAATCCGGCCTGACTTTCTGAAGGAATTCCCCATGCCGTCCGCCGCCCGCGTTCTTGCCCTGCGCCCCGATTCATCGCGGCGCACCCTCGTTCTTCTCGGCACCCTCGCATTGGTCCTGCTCGGCACGCTGCTGGCGCATGCCGAGGATAAGGTGATCCGGATCGGCTACCAGAAATACGGCACTCTGGTGCTCTTGAAGGGCAAGGGCCTGCTGGAACAGCGCCTGAAGCCGCTCGGCTACCGGGTCGTATGGGCCGAATTCCCGTCGGGGCCGCCGCTCCTTGAGGCGCTCAATGCCGGGGCGGTGGATCTCGGCTCGGCCGGCGAGGCGCCGCCGATCTTCGCGCAGGCCGCCAATCCCGATTTCCTCTACGTCGCCCACGAGCCGGCCGCTCCCAAGGGCGAGGCGCTCCTGGTGGCGAAAGACAGCCCAGTCCGCTCGGTGGCGGATCTGCGCGGCAAGAAGGTTGCGCTCAACAAGGGCTCCAACGTCCATTACTTCCTGGTGAAGGCCCTGGAGAAGGCGGGCGTGCCCTACGAGGCGATCACCCCGGTCTTCCTCAGCCCCGCCGACGCGGCGGCCGCCTTCGCGCGCGGTTCGGTGGATGCCTGGGCGATCTGGGACCCGTACTTCGCCTCCGGCGAGCGCAGCACCGGCGGCCGGATCCTCGTGGACGGCACCGATCTCGTGCCCAACCGTCAGTTCTACCTGTCGACCAAGCCCTACGCCGCCGCCAACGGCCCGGCTCTGGACACCACGCTGGCGGCCATCGGCGAGATCGACGCCTGGGCCAAGGACAACACCGACGCGGTGGCGGCCGAACTCGCCCCCTCCGTCGGCATCCCGGCCCCGATCCTCACCGTGGCCCTGCGCCGCCTCACCTACGGCGTGACCCCGCTCGACGCGGCCGTCACCGCCGACCAGCAAGCGGTGGCCGACACGTTCCTGCGCCTCGGGCTGCTGCCCAAGACCCTCGACGTGGCCTCGGCTGTGCGCAAGCCGGGGAGCTGAGGCATCGGGCGGGACGGGGCTGCTCTGGGCTGCGGCAGCCTCATCCCTATGGATAGAACTGCTGCACATCGACGTGCTTGCACAACCCTTTGGGCCGGTACGGCTTCGTCACATCGTAGTGCAGCACGCCGGGGGGCGGCACCTGGAACCGCTGCAGCACCGTGGGATGCAGCGGCGCGTCCTGCGGAATGGTCCGCACCAGCGGCTCCCAGCCCAGCTCCTCGCGCTTCCAGATTCCCGTCATGGTCAGCAGGCGCACGAACCAGCCCGGCCAGCCGGCCACTCTCTTCTTGCGCTCGTCGTGCTGGGGACCGTCCGCGGCCGGCCACAGATGCAGTCCGGAGTGGTCGACCTTCATGGGTTCGGGCAGTCCGGTGGCCTGATCGATCATCCATGCCAGGGCGATGTCGGACAGGCGGGCCTCGTTCTCGGGGTAGCTTCCGCCGACATCCGAATGCACCCCGGCGAACCAGGTCTGGATGAGCTGGGTATGGCCGTTCTTCCGGGTGGTCGTGGCGATCTGAGGCGTCTCCCTCGACCCGGTGGTCCAGGGCACCTTGTCGAAATCCTTCCGGTTCTCGTCGATCGCGAGAGCATGCCGGGCGTGCTGGACATTCTCGTTGAGGGAGGTGTCGTAGAATTTCATCCGCCAGCCGGTGACGTGCAGGGTCTCGTACCAGGGCAGACTGCTCTTGGTGGTGAACTTCACGTAAGTGCGGAGATAAGCGATCACGCCCGCGACCGTGGCGATGCCGCAGATCCATCCGAACGAGCGCCAGAAGAACGCGACCCCGAAGACAAGTCCGAACCAGCTCAGGATCAGATCAAGCAGGAGGGCGGCCACCCCGAAG
>JAKONB010000510.1 GCA_022702195.1 Beijerinckiaceae bacterium
GGATCGGCGTGTCGGGCGGGAGGTCGGGAATCCGGGCGGCCTCGCGCTCGGCGAAGAACACATGCCGCAGCGCCGTCGACTGGGGTCCGCGCATCAGCCGGCGGAAGGTGTCGCGCTCGAAGGCGAGCCCCTCCGCGAAGGGACGCTCGCAGGCCGCCTGGACGCAGGCGAGGCAGGCTTCCGGCGCCTCGCGTCCTCGGAACGCCTTGTCATGGGTCCGGCGGAAGACGTCGAACAGGTCGGGCTCGGCGCGGGCCTCGGCGAGGCGGTCGTCACGGTCGCGGGTGCGGCGGACGGGTCCCGCCGCCGCGAGCGAATCGGCCACGGCGATCGCATCGGCGATCAGACGGTCCTCGGCCGTCACGGCATCGACGAGGCCGGCCTGCAGGGCCGCATCGGCGCCGATGGCGGTGCCCGTCACGATCATGTCCATGGCCGCCGGCACGCCGATGAGGCGCGGAAGGCGCTGGGTCCCCCCCGCGCCCGGCACGAGGCCGAGCTTCACCTCGGGCAGACCGAGCTTGGCCGACGGGGTGGCGAGCCGGTGATGGCAGGCCAAGGCGAGTTCCAGGCCACCGCCCAGGGCCTGCCCATGGATCGCCGCGACGACGGGTTTCGTCGCGGCCTCGACGCGGTCGACCAGATTCCCGAGATCCGGCTCATCCGCCGAACCATCGAGTGGGGCGATGCCGGCGCCGGCGCAGAACAACCGGCCTGCCCCCGTCAGGACAATGGCGGCGATCGTGGGATCCGATTCCGCTTCCGTGAGGCGCGCCCGTAGGGCTCCCTGCAAGTCCGCACCGAGGGCGTTCACCGGTGGGCCATTCAGCGTGAGGACGACCACCCGTCCCTCGCGGCGCCAGTTCACCGGGGCGTTGGCGTCGGCCGGCGGTCGCTGCGTCTCGGTCATGATCCGTCCTGCATCCCTGTCGACTCGTTGGTTGCTACCCGCTCGGTCCGGCCGACATCGACCGCCATCACGGATGGTCGCCGCGCCCCTGTCGTGTCCCGCCTCGTCCCGGAGGGGCCGGCGGCGCCCGCGCTGACAATCCGCGTGCGATCCCAACCGATTTTTTGAATTCTATCTTCACATTCGAATTGAGATAGTCGAGATATCGTCGAGCGCGCAACCGGAATCGCGAGTTGCACCCCACCGTTGGATGCGCAGGTGGCGGGCGGGAACGAGAAAGCTGGTCGAGCGCGCCGGGTCCGGTGGCGCGGATGTCGGGCATCCAGGTCCGTGCAGCCGCGCGGGACGACATCGCAGTGAAATGTCCGCGAGAGCTGAAGCGGCATCGCCAGGGGGAAAGAGCAGGATGCCACGCACCGACATCACCCGCCGCAGGATCTTTCACGTGCCATCGCAGACGGTGATGCGTTGGACCGCCGCCACACTCGGCTTGGCGGCTCTATGCCTATCGAGCGGAATCGTCTCCGCCGCGCCCGACACCATCGCGCTGCCCGGGGCGGGTGCTTATCCCGAGAACGTCGCGGCCGGGCCGGACGGAACCCTCTACGTGAGCAGCTTCGTCGAGGGTGGCGTCATCCGCGTCGCACCGGGCGCCGATCGGGGGGAGGTCTGGATCAGGCCGGCCGCCTACGGCACGCGCTCCACCTTCGGCCTGTTGCCCGATCCGGTCACCAACACCCTCTGGCTCTGTTCGAACGATCTCACCGCCCTCGGCATCCCGGGGCCGGGCGACGCGACGGGCAGCGCCCTGAAGGGCTTCGACCTGACGACGGGCGAGGGCAAGGTCAGTGCCTCCCTGCCGGGACAACGCACGGTCTGCAACGACATGGCCCGCGGACCGGACGGCGCGATCTACGTCACAGATACCCTGAACCCGCATCTTCTCCGGCTCGCGCCCGGAGCCACCACGCTCCAGATTTGGGCGAGCGATCCGATGTTCGATGGCGGCCCGCAGGGCGCGGGCCTCGACGGGATCGCCTTCGGTGCGGACGGCGCCCTCTACGTCAACACGTTCACCAAGGGGGAGCTGTTTCGGGTCGCGGTGAAGGACGGGAAGGCCGGGGCGATCACCCGCCTGCGAACGTCGCGTCCGCTCGTTGCCGCCGACGGCATGCGCTTGACCGAAGACGGGTCGTTTCTCCTCGCCGAGGGCAGCGGAAGCCTCGACCGTGTCACGATTCAGGGGGACGTGGCCACCATCGAGACCATCCGCGACGGCTTCACGGGCGGGCTGACGGGCGTCGCCCAGGTCGGACACGTGGCTTGGGTCAGTGAGGGCCAGCTCAGCCTCGTCCTCGATCCGACCAAGAAAAGCACCAAGCCGTCCTTGCCCTTCCGGCTGCACGCCGTTCCGCTGGCGAAACCCTGATCGACGGACGTTTCCGGAATCGGTGAGCCGAGCGGGCGATGACCCACCGCGAAGCGATCCCGTCGCTCGGGACACGTGTCGGTGAGGGGTGCCCCGGTGGTAGGGGCACCACCGGGAGATCACTCGCGGCCGCCGTCCCGCGGATCCTTCATCTGCGGCACTTCGAGGCCGTTCACCTTGTCCGGACCCGTCGTATTGGGATCGTTGAGGCCCTGAGCCGGAACCACCGCCCCTCTCGACGGCACCACCTCCTGCGCAGTCGCCGCCGGAGCGTCAACGGCAGGAGCAGGGGAGACTGTCTCGCTCCCCGGTCTGAGAGATTGTGCCGAGGCCAGGTTGCCTCCCGCACCCGAGATGACTGCGACGGCAAGCATCAATCTCTTCATACGTCCCTCCTGTCATGACCATCAGCGGTGGCAATAAACATTTAGAGGCGCTGACGGAGTCGACAAGACGAGCGCGGAGCGGCGCGTGGCTTTCATCATGCTCCGCTTGAGCGGCGCGTCCTTGATCGTGCGGTTCATTCGCCCGACCTGACCATTCATCCACGAACCGCGCGGTTTGGTCAGGCGATACTTCATCCTGGTCTGCTTGCAGGCTCATGCGAACGCATGCCAGCCACAGCGGCGTGGCTCGTCCGGCTCGCCCCTTGGGCGGAGAGACCCAGCGGCTCGAAATCGAGCGCTTGCATCACTCAGCCAGTATACCAGAGGTTGGCCACTTCCGCGTGAAACCGTACTGCAACACTTGGGCACCAGAGGCGTTGGTGCCGCATGCCGCTGTACTTTCTCAACATCCGCGACGGTGCTGATCTCATCGAAGACCCCGATGGGACCAATCTACCGAACGTGGAGGCAGCCTGCCGAGAGGCCATCGCCAATGCGAGGGATATCCTTGCCTCGAAGGTGCGGGCCGGTGAACTCGTCGATGGCCAAATCTTCGAGATCACCGACGAGAGCGGCGTCGTGAGAGCAACGGTACCCTTGAGAGATGCGTTGCGGTTGGAATGACGGATATCGGATTTCCCAGCAGCCGGGCGTGACCACCGGAGCCACGCTCGATGCAGCCGATCTGCCGGATG
>JAKONB010000565.1 GCA_022702195.1 Beijerinckiaceae bacterium
TTGGCCGCCGCGATCGCGAGGTTGGCCCCCGCCGCGGTGTAGATGGCGCTGGTGCTCGCGTGGGACATGCGGAAGGCCGCCTTTCGATCGGGGGCGTCGCCGAAGCGTCGCCGTGGGTCGGGCCGGCAACGCGCGGAACGCTCGTGGGTTCGGGGGGATGGACCGGTTCGGGCGGGGCGGACAGGTTCCAGGCGATGGACGCGGGACGCCCGCCTGTGCATCGTGCCGCCGATCGAATCCGCCAGGGAGCCGGCCGCATGTCGTCAGTCCAGGAAACTGCCTACGATCCCCAGAACATCTTCGCCAGGATCCTGCGCGGCGAGATCCCGGCCCACACGGTCTATGAGGACGACCACACCCTCGCCTTCATGGACGTGATGCCCCAGGGCGAGGGCCACACCCTGGTGATCCCGAAGGCGCCGGCGCGCGGGCTGCTCGACGCCGAGCCGGCCTCGCTGGCGGCCGTGGCGGCCACCGTCCAGCGCGTGGCCCGGGCGGTGAAGGCGGCCTTCGCCGCCGACGGCCTCACCGTATTCCAGTACAACGAGCCGGCGGGCGGCCAGACGGTGTTCCACCTCCATGTCCACATCGTGCCGCGCTTCGACGGCGTGCCCCTCAAGCGGCACGAGGGCGGCATGGCCGATCCGGAGGTTCTGAAGGACCATGCCGCGCGCATCCGGGCGGCTCTGGGAGCGAATTAGCGCGGCGTCCTGCAAACCGGAGCCAGGACGCCGCGCCAGAATCTCGTTTCAGTGCCGTCTTCTTCCCGAAAGCCGGCAACCGCCTTTCGCGACGATGCTCCGGATGTCCGGCTCAGGCGAAGCGCGTCGCCTCGGTGGCGGGCGACGACGCGGCGAGGAGCCGGCGCAGGGCAGCGTTCTCGGCCTCGAGTTCGGCGATCCGGCGCGTGAGCATCAGGAGGGGGCTCTCCTCCGCGGGGGACACCGCCACCGCCGGAAGGGCCGCCGCCTCGTCGACGAAGGTGATGCCGACCCCGTCGGCCCGGCGCCAGGCCAGGTTCGCCCGGTAGGTCTTCTCCTTCTGGGGGATGTAGAGATCGAAGGCGCCGGGCAAGACCGTCGTCTCGGTGAGCGACAGGCGCGCGCCGTCGGGGGACATGTCGCGCACGAGGCAATCCATGGAGGACGCCCCCTTGTTGAAGAGGATGCGCCCCTTGAGGAACGTCTTCTGCCGCGTCTCTCTGCGTCGCTCCGCCATGTCGATCGGCCTCCCTCCGTCAGTCGGGCCGAGTCGTCGCACGGACCCCTTAAGGAATGCTCGCCGCGACCCGAGAGGGGGGCATGGGAAACCGGATCACAGGAAACCGGATCAGTGGAACCGGCTGTCCATGGTCTGGAAGAGGTAGAAGCCGTTGAAGCGCACCGCTGTTTCGGCCGCGCGGTCGTCGAACTCGATCGGCGCCGTCTCGGCATCCGCGAGCTTGCAGCCGAAGGCCCAGTCCCCGCTTCCCAGGAAGCGGGGAACCGCCCGACTCTCCGGCACGGCGCAGCACAGACCCTCCACGGTCCTGAAGCAGAAGATGTTGTAGTTCTGCATCGGTCAAGCTCCGATTCGCCCCGGTCACCATACGGTCTAGCCGGGCAATCCGACAGCACTGTGTTCCTCAGGTCTCCGGAATGTTGCGCGCCCATTCGGCGAGCCAGGCGCGGGCATTGCCGTCGGAGGGCGCGCGCCAGTCGCCGCGCGGGGAGAGGGCGCCCCCGGCCGAGACCTTGGGGCCGTTGGGCAGGGCCGAACGCTTGAACTGGCTGAAGCCGAAGAAGCGCTTGAGGAAGACCTCCAGCCAGGCCCGGATCTCGGGCAGGTCGTAGGCCCGGCGCTCGGAATCGGGAAAGTCCGCCGGCCAGGCGCCGGCCTGCGCGTCGCCCCAGGCTCGCAGGGCCAGGAAGGCGATCTTGGACGGCGCAAAGCCGTGGCGCAGCGTGTAGTAGAGGTTGAAATCCTGCAGCGCGTAGGGGCCGATCACCGCCTGCGTGCTCTGGGGCGTCGCCCCCGCCTCCACCGGCACCAGTTCGGGGGAGATCTCGGTGCCGAGGATCGCCTCCAGGATGGTCCCCACCTCCGGGGTGAACTGACCGTCGCCGATCACCCAGCGGATCAGGTGCTGGATCAAGGTCTTGGGCACCCCGGCATTGACGCCGTAATGGCTCATCTGGTCGCCGACCCCGTAGGTGCACCAGCCGAGCGCCAGCTCCGACAGATCGCCGGTGCCGATCACCAGTGCGCCGTTCTGGTTGGCGAGCCGGAACAGGTAATCGGTGCGCAGGCCCGCCTGCACGTTCTCGAAGGTCACGTCGTAGACCGGCTCGCCGCGCCCGAACGGATGGTCCATCTCGGTGAGCATCAGGCGGGCGGTCTCCCGGATGTCGATCTCGCGGGCACGGGTGCCGAGCGCCGCCATCAGCGCGTGGGCATTGGCCCGGGTCCCCTCCGAGGTGGCGAAGCCCGGCAGGGTGTAGGCCAGGATGTTGTCGCGGGGCAGGCCGAGCCGGTCGAACGCCTTGGCCACCACGATCAGCGCGTGGGTGGAATCGAGGCCGCCCGAGACGCCGATCACCGCCCGCTTGGTGCCGGTGGCCTCCAGGCGCTGGGCGAGGCCCGCCACCTGGATGTTGTAGGCCTCGTAGCAATCCTGGGCGAGGCGGGCGGGATCGGCCGGCACGAACGGAAATCGCTCGACCCGGCGCATCAGGCCGAGATCGGCCCGCGGCGGATCGAGCCGGAAGCCGACCCGCCGATAGGCGGCGGCCGCCTTCGCCCGGGCATTGTCGTCGAAGCTGCCCGCCTGGAGCCGCTCCTGGGCGATGAGGTCGAGGTCGATATCGGCCAGGGTCGCGACGGGTTCGGTGGAGAAACGCGCGCCCTCGGCCAGCCGCACGCCGGCCTCGTC
>JAKONB010000596.1 GCA_022702195.1 Beijerinckiaceae bacterium
GGTAGTAGCTGCCGAACCCGAAGATGAAGGCGTAGGCGATCAGGAAGGCGATCAGCGAGGTCGTCACCGCGTTGACGGTCAGCGGCGAATGCGCATCCGCCGTGCGCATCTGCCCGTAGACGATGTAGGGCTGCCGGCCGATCTCGGCGGTGAACCAGCCGAACACCACCGCGCCGAAGCCGGACGGGGTCATCAGCATCGCGGCGGTGAGGAACCAGCGGTTGGAATAGAGCGTGCCGCGCCAGCGCAGGTAAAGGCTCCACAGGCTCAGGCCCAGCATCGCCATGCCGATCGCCACCATGATGCGGAACGCATAGAAGACCGGCCAGACCGGGGGGCGCTGGTCGCGCGGCACGTCCTTCAGGCCCGGCACCACCCCGGAGAAATCGTGGGTGAGGATGAAGCTGCCGAGCCGGGGAATCCCGATCTCGAAGTCGTTCTTCTCCTCCGCCATGTTGGGAATCGCGAACAGCAGCAGGGGCATGTTGTCCTGCCGGTCCCAGTTCGCCTCGATGGCGGCGAGCTTGGTCGGCTGCAGCTTGAGCACCGCCAGACCATGCGCGTCGCCGATGAAGATCTGGATCGGCGTGCAGATCACCGCGAACCACAGGGCCATGGAGAGGGAGGTCCGCGCCCCCGCGACCTTGCCCTCGGGCTGCTTTCGCCCGCGCAGGATCATCCAGGCCGACATGCCCGCCACCGCGAAGGCGGTGGTGAGGAAGCAGCCGAGCACCATGTGGGCGTAGCGGATCGGGAAGGACGGGTTGAAGATCACCTGCCACCAATCCGTGGCCACCGCGCGCCCGTTCTCGATGGTGAAGCCCGCCGGGGTCTGCATCCAGGAATTGGCGGACAGGATCCAGAAGGCCGAGATCAGGGTGCCGAGCGCCACCATGCAGGTGGAGACGAAGTGCAGCCGGTCACCCACCCGGTCCCAGCCGAACAGCATGATCCCGAGGAAGCCGGCCTCCAGGAAGAAGGCGGTGATCACCTCGTACTGAATCAGCGGCCCGAGCACGTTGCCGGTGAAGTCGGCGTAGCGCGACCAGTTGGTGCCGAGCTGGTAGCTCATCACGATGCCGGACACGACGCCGAGACCGAAGGAGACCGCGAAGACCTTCACCCAGAACCGGTAGAGGTTCCGGTACAGCGGGTTGCCGGTCCACAGCCACTGCCCCTCGAGGCGGGCGAGGAAGCTCGCCAGCCCGATGGTGAAGGCCGGAAAGATGATGTGGAACGCCATCGTGAAGCCGAACTGGATGCGGGAGAGCGTGAGCGCATCGACATCCATGGCGGAGCCCCGTTCGACCTTGGTCCCGCATGTCCCGGGACCCGTTGGGCGAGTCTAACCCAAAGCCAGCGCGGCCGCATCCGGCCCCGCCGGGCGGCGATGTCGCGCGGGGCGCCGGGAACCAAGGCGGCCCCTTGGAAATTGGCTTGCCGATTGCCGGCGCGACCCCGTGCGTATTCCTTCGCATCCAGGCCGGCACGTCCCCAGCGGACCACCTGAGGGGGTGATTTCGCAAAGGCTCAGGTCATGACATCCAAATTTTCGACTGCCCTTCTTCTGGCCGTTTGCTTTGCCGGGCCGGCTTTGGCTCAATCCGACTCCGCCTCGTCGCGCCCGACGGTGCTGATTCACGGCAATTATTGCGGCCCGGGCAACAATGCGCCGCTGCCGCCCATCGATGCCCTCGATGCGGCCTGCGCCCGCCACGATGCCTGCACCCCGGATGGCGGGCTGCCGACCAAGGCCTGCAACCTGCGCCTCCAGCGTGACGCGGCCCTGGTGGCCCGCGACCCGCACGAGCCCGACGACCTGCGGGCGCTCGCCGGCATCGTCTCGGCCGGCGCCTCCATGATGCTGTCGCAATCCCAGCCGGCGGCACCGGCGGCGGCGGCCCTGGCACCCGGCCATGCGGGCTGGTCGCACGCCGCCCTGAGCGGACCCGCCGAGCCGGATTCGGACGCCGAATAGGCCGGTCGCCCCGGCCTCAGGCGGCGCGGCTTCGGGGCCGCGCCGTGCCGGGCTCCTCGGCGGGGGATCGCCGCTTGCGGGACTTCGCCCCAGCCGCCTTCGTCCCGGCCGTCTTCGCCCCCGTCGCCTTCGTCCCGGCCGTCTTCGTCCCGGCTGCCTTGGCCAGCCGGGCCTGGAGCAGGCCGAGCACGGCGGCCTCCTCGGGCCGCAGCCGGGTGAGGTCCTGGCGCAGCTCGTCCTCCACGGCGTCCTTCACCTGGAGGAGGAGGTCGCCCTCCAGGTAGCCGTCGAGCACCTCGGGGTGGATGTAGCATTTGCGGCAGATGGTCGGCGTGTTGCCCAGCCGGGCGGAGACGTGCTCGATGGCCGCCCGAAGGTTCTTCTTGGCGATGGCCTGGCTGTCGAAGGCCTCGAATTCCTGGAGGGCCAGGGCGGCCAGCACCGTGCCGGCCCAGGTGCGGAAATCCTTGGCCGTCACGTCCTGCCCGGTGATCTCGCGCAGGTAGGCGTTGACGTCCGCCGAGGTGACGTCCCGGACCGCGCCGGCCTCGTCGCGATACTGGAACAGCTCCTGGCCGGGCAGGTCCTGGCAGGCCTTGACGATCCGGGCCACCCGCCGGTCCTTCACGCCGAGATTCCACGTCTTGCCGCTCTTGCCCGTGAAGCGGAAGGTGAGCGCCGCGCCTTCGACGGTGGCGTGGCGGTCGCGCAGGGTGGTGAGGCCGTAGCTCTTGTTGGTGCGGGCGTAGTCGTCGTTGCCCACCCGGATCAGCGTGGTCTCGAGGAGATGGACCACGGTGGCCAGCACCTTGTCGCGGGGCAATCCGCGCGCGCCCATGTCGGCATCCACCCGCGCCCGGATCGCCGGCAGCCCCTCGGCGAAGGCCATCACGTGCTCGAACTTGGTGAGGTCGCGCGCCGCCCGGAAATCCGCGTGATAGCGGTATTGCTTGCGCCCCTTGGCGTCGCGCCCCGTGGCCTGGATGTGGCCGTTGGCGCGGGCGCAGATCCAGACCTCGGTATAGGCCGGCGGGATGGCGAGCGCCCGGATGCGGGCCAGCACCGCCGGATCGCGCACCGGCCTGCCCTTGGCATCCCGGTACGAGAAGCCCGTGCCGCTCTTGCGGCGGCTCAGCCCCGGCGTGCCGTCGTCGATGTAGACGAGGCCGGCTTCCTCGGCCGCGTCGCGCGGATCGGCGACGATGCCCGCCTCGTTTCGATCCGACGATTCCCCTGCCATCCCCATCGCTGCCATCCCCGCCGGCGCATCGTCAGCGACAACCGGCGGCTCCGCCGCGCCGTTCCGTCCCGGCCGGGGCGGCGCCGGGACGGGGCGGCCTCACCCCGCCATCAGGCGGGCATATTCGCGTTCCGTCGTCCCGTAGCTGCCGCCCGCGAAGGCGACGAGGCCATCGCGGTCGGTCACCGTGACCCGCCCGCGGCGCGACCGGATGCGCCCCTCGCCCTCGAGGTTCTGCAGCGCCAGGGTGACGCCGCCGCGCCGCACCCCCAGCATCATCGACAGGAACTCGTGGGTGATCGCGATCTCGTCTCCGTCCACCCGGTCGTGACACATCAGCAGCCAGCGGGCGAGCCGCACCTCGGTGACGAAGCTGGCATTCACGAAGGCGATCTGGCGGGCCTGGAGCAGCTCGATGTGCACGAAGCGCAGGAGCAGCCGGGCCAGGGACGGGTGCTCGTCCATCAGCGCCTGCAACGCCGCCACGCCGATGCGCAGCATCGTGCCGGGCATCTGCACCACATACGTGTACGGGCTGCGATCGACGCCGAGCAGCATCAGGGCGCCGCCGACCAGGCCTTCCCGGCCGATCAACCCCACCTCCACCGTGCAGTCCCGGATCTCGACCGTGACGGAGACGAAGCCGACCTGCGGGAAATAGAGATGGTCGAGGGCTTGGTTGGGCGGGATCAAGATCTGCTTGAGCGACACGTCCACGGCGTGGAGGTGAGGCCAGACCGCCTCGAAATCCTCCGCCGACAGCATCCGCAGCAGGCGGTTCCCGCCCGTGACCTGATCGATGCGTGTCATCTTTGAAGGTGTCGCTTCCGTCCAAGGCGGCGCTCGCGTCTCAAGCATTTGACTCAGCCCTTGAAAGCATACGCTTGATCACCGATAGCAATTCCCTCAAACCAAAGCAAATTCGTTTTTCGATATGCATCAATTGTCAAAATAATATTGCCGGAAAACCTAGGCAAAATTCTTGTCGCTTGCTGCCGAGCGATTAACACACGTTATAGACGTGCCGGTGTTATAGCCCCAGTCATCATATGATAATTTGATGGAGATGGGTCGACATGGGAGGTGGAGATCAAAAGCCTCTGGTCCTGTTGGTCGAGTGCGATCCTCTCATCGCCCTGGACCTGTCCGAGGCGCTGACCCTGGCCGGATACCGGGTGGCCGGCCCCGCCACGACGGTGGATCGGGCCGGTGCGATCCTGGACCGCACCAAGCCGGACGTCGCCATTCTGGAAGCCGCCCTCGCGGACGGGGACTGCGCCGCGATCGCCCGGACCCTGCGCCGGGACGGCGTGCCGTTCCTAATCCACTCGCACGCGGCGCGCGACGCCTACGCGAACGACGCCTTTCGGGACGTGCCATGGCTGCGCAAGCCGACCCTGCCCCGCGAGGTCATCAGCACCCTGGATGGATTGTCTCCCTCCGCCATGCGCGCATGACGGGAGACGTGGAAGCGAGATGGCATTGACCGATCCAACGACGCGTCCGGCCGGGCCGATCGTCCATCCCTTCATCGCCAAGCTGGACGGGTTCGTCGCGTTGACCGAGGAGGCCAAGGCCGCCCTGAAGCAGGCCAGCCTGGGCGCGCACCTCATCGGGCCGCGGATCGACCTCCTGCGCGAGGGGGACATGCCCGAGGGGGGCATCCTCATCACGGAGGGCATCGCCTGCCGCTACAAGCACCGCGCCAACGGTGCCCGGCAGATCACCGCCTATCTCGTGCCGGGTGATACCTGCGACCTGGAGTTCCACCCGTTTCGCGAGATGGACGATGCCATCGCGACGGTCTCGGCCTGCCGGGTCGCGCGGATTTCGGCCGCGACCCTGAACGAGCTGGTGGCGGGCCATCCCACCGTCGCGCAGGCCCTCCGGATGACGGCCCTGGTCGACAAGGCGACCCTGCGCGAATGGCTGCTCAACATCGGCTCCCGCTCGGCGATGGAGCGGATCGCCCACCTGTTCTGTGAATTGTTCGTCCGCCTCCAGACGGTCGGCCTCACGGCGGAGGACGGGTACGTTCTTCCCATGACCCAGTCCGACCTGGCCGACACGGCCGGCCTGTCGAGCGTGCACGTCAACCGCTCGCTCCAGTCCCTGCGGCGCCAGGGCGTGATCGACCTCAAGGGCAAGAATCTCACGATCCTCGACTGGGCGCGCCTCAAGACCATCGCCGAGTTCAAGGCGAACTACCTTCACCTCGGAGATCGCGCGGCGGCGTGACGGCGCGCGCCGCGCCCGGGCCGTGCTACAGGCTGGGCGATGCACGCCTCTCCCCCCGATCCGCCCGCGCGCGGCCAGCGCCTCGTCTTCGTCGTCACCGAGGACTGGTTCTTCGCCTCGCATTTCCTGCCCATGGCCCGGGCCGCGATCGCCATGGGCCTGTCCGTGGCGGTGGTGACGCGGGTGCGGGCGCATCGCGCGGCGATCGAGGCCACCGGCGCGCAGGTGGTTCACCTCGAGGCGGAGCGCTCCAGCCTCAATCCCATGGCGGCCGGCTACGCGGCGGGGCAGCTCGCCGGCATCCTCAGGACCCTGAAGGCCGACCTCGTCCATTGCATCGCCCTGCGGTCCATCCTGGTGGGCGGCGCGGCGGCGGCGATGGCGGGCATCGACGCGCGGGTCTACGCGCTCACCGGCCTCGGCCTCCTGGGGGCGCGGGCCGACGCCACCGGCCGGCTCGCGCGCCTCGGCCTGCGCGGGCTGATCCGCGGCCCCCTCGCCTCGCGCGACACCCGCTTCCTGTTCGAGAACCCGGACGATGCGCGGGCGCTCGGCCTCGACCCGGCCGATACGGGCGTCACCATCGTGGGCGGCGCCGGGATCGACCCGGAGGCGTTCGCCCCCCGCCCGCTGCCGCCGGCCCCGCCCCTGCGCGTGGCCCTGGTCGCCCGGATGTTGTGGTCGAAAGGGGTCGACGTGGCGGTGGAGGCCGTGCGCACCGCGCGCGCGCAGGGCGCGGCCGTGGAGCTCTCGCTCTACGGCGCCCCCGACCCGTCGAACCGCCGGGCGATCCCCGAGGCGACCCTGCGCGGCTGGTCCACCGACGGGGTGACCTGGCACGGCGCCACCACCGACGTCGCCGGGGCCTACGGCGCGCATCACGTCGCCTGCCTGCCCTCGCGCGGCGGCGAGGGCCTGCCCCGGACCCTGCTGGAGGGGGCCGCCTGCGGGCGCGCCCTCCTCACCACCGACGTGCCGGGCTGCCGGACCCTGGTGCGCAACGGAATCGAGGGGCTCCTGGTGCCGCCGGGGGACGCGCCGGCCCTCGCCGCCGCCCTGATGCGGCTCGCCGCCGATCCGGCCCTGGTCGCCCGGATGGGCGAGGCGGCGCGCGCCCGGATCCTCACCGGCGGCTTCACCGAGGCGGCGGTGGCGCGGGCCGCGTGCGGCCTCTACGCGGAGATGCTGGCATGATCCCCTCGTCCGACCCCCTCGCCTTCATCCGGGCCAACACCCGGCTGCGGCCGGTGCCGCACGCCCCCGAGATCGTCCTGCACGTGGCCGACGAGGCCACCGCGCTGTGGCAGAAGACCGAGGAGGAACTGGAGGCGATCGGCCTGCCGCCGCCCTTCTGGGCCTTCGCCTGGGCGGGCGGGCAGGCGCTGGCCCGGTACGTCCTCGACCATCCCGAGATCGTGGCGGGGCGCGCGGTGCTGGATTTCGCCTCGGGCTCGGGCCTCGTGGCCATCGCCGCCGCCCTGGCCGGGGCCTCCGGGGTGACGGCCAGCGACCTCGACGCCTTCGCCCTGCCGGCCATCGGCCTCAACGCGGCGGCCAACGGCGTCGCCGACCGGATCGTGCCGGTCCAGGCCGACCTGATCGGCTCCGATCCGGGCAGCGCCATCGTGCTGGCCGCCGACATCTTCTACGAGCGCGATCTGGCGGCGCGCGTCACCGCCTGGCTCGCCGGCCTGCACGCGCGGGGCGCCACCGTGCTGGTGGGCGATCCGGGCCGCTCCTACCTGCCCCGCGACCGCCTCGCCATCCTGGCCACCTACGACGTGCCGGTGAGCCGCGCGCTGGAGGATGCCGAGATCAAGCGCAGCAGCGTGTGGCGGTTCGTGGGGTGATCTCCCTCAGCGGCGGCGCGCGTCGAGGCTCCACGGTCCGGCCCCGGCGGCGGCGAGGTAGAGGAACAGGAAGCAGAACAGGATCGCGGCATCGCCGCCGTTCAGGGCCGGGAACGGGCTCTTGGGCTGGTGGGCGATGAAATACGCGAACGCCATCTGGCCGGAGAGCAGGAACGCCACCGGGCGGGTGAACAGGCCGAGGACGAGGAGCGCGCCGCCCACGGTCTCCAGGATGGCGGCGAACCACAACAGGGTGAACAGGGCCGGCCCCGTGGCCGCCCCGCCCATCCGCACCGGGAAGCCGAACAGCTTCTGGGTGCCGTGCTCGAGGAACAGCAGCCCGGCCACGACGCGCAGGACGCTGAGCAGGCGGGGGGCCCAGGTGGAGGCGAGGGCATTGGCGTTCATGCGGGGTCGGTCTCCGAAAACATGCGCCGCGGCGGCGCGAGCTTGACCGGGACACCGAGCATGAAACGCCGGCCTCCGTCGAGCCGCGCCGGGTGCAAAACCGCACCGCGCCCCCGGGCGCGGTGCGGGACGGCCTACGGCTCCTTGAAACCGTATTCGGGCACGCCCTCCTCGTTGTCATAGTACTTGTACGGCAGGAACTTGCCCGAGAGGTTCATCTTGACCCGGTCGCCCTTGTTGTTGGGCTCGCGCTCCATGGTCATGTTGAAGTCGATCGCCGACATGATGCCGTCGCCGAAATCCTCCTGGATCAGCTCCTTCCAGGTGGTGCCGTAGACCATCACCAGCTCGTAGAAGCGGTAGATCAGCGGATCGGTGGGCGGCATCTGCGGAATCGAGCCGCGATAGGGCGCCTCGTTGAGCATCCGCTCCTCGGCCTCGGTGAGCCCGAACAGGGCGGCGGCCTTCTTGGCCTGGGCCTTGGGCAGCTTCATCTGCCCCAGGCAGGCGGCGGTGATCAGGATCGGCGACAGGCCGCCGATCTCCGCCTGGATGTGCTTCCAGGTCCAGCCCTTCTCGCGCTTGATGTCGAGGAGCTTCTCGGTGAGGTCTTCGCGCTTCATGGGGCATCTCCGGATGGGCGGGGCAACAGGCGGGCGGCGCGGCAAGCGATGTGCCATGCCCGCCCCCCGAAGCCCGGATGCGGCGAAGGACCGCCGCCCGCCGCGCCGCGACGGACCCCGGCCCGAAACAAGGGCTGCCCCGGAGGACGGCCCGTTGCGGGGCCGCGCCCCGATGGCGCTCAGGCCGCCCGGACGCCGCCGAGGAACCGGCCGACCTCGGCGCCGAGATGCTCGGCCTCCCGCGACAGCTCGGAGGCCGCCGACAGCACCTGGCTGGCCGCCGCCCCGGTCTGCTCGGAGGCCTGGGCCACGCCGGCGATGTTGCCCGTCACCTCGTTCGTCCCCGTGGCGGCCTGCGCCACGTTGCGCACGATCTCCTGGGTGGCCGCGCCCTGCTCTTCCACCGCCGCCGCGATCGCGTTGGCCACGCCGCTGATCTCGCGGATGCGGGTGGCGATGGCGCCGATGGCCGTGACCGCCTGGGCCGTCGCCCCCTGGATCTGGGCAATCTGGCCGGAGATCTCGTCGGTGGCCCGGGCCGTCTGGGAGGCCAGCTCCTTCACCTCGGTGGCCACCACGGCAAAGCCCCGCCCCGCCTCGCCGGCCCGCGCCGCCTCGATGGTGGCGTTGAGCGCCAGCAGGTTGGTCTGGCTGGCGATGGTGGAGATCAGCCCCACCATGTCGCCGATCCGCGTCGAGGCCTGGCTCAGCGTCTGCACGAGCTGGAGGGTCTGATCCGCCTCGCCCACCGCATGCTGGGCGAGGCGGGAGGAGCCCGAGACCTGGCGGCCGATCTCCTGGACCGACGCCCCGAGTTCCTCGGCCGCCGCCGCGACGGTTTGGACGTTGGCGGCGGCCTCCTCGGCGGCGGCGGCCACATTGGTGGATTGGCTCGCGGTCTGGGTGGCGGTGGCGGTCATGGTCCGGGCGGTGGCCTGGAGCTCGGTGGCCGAGGACGAGACCATGCCGACGATGCCGCCCACCGCCCGTTCGAAGCCGTCGGCGAGGGCGATCATGGTACGCTTGCGCTCCTCGGCCGCGGCCTCGGCGGCACGGTGGCGGGTCTCGGCCTCCGCCAGGGCCGTGCGGGCGACCATCGCCTTGATGCCCTCCACCGCGCGTCCCACCGCGCCGATCTCGTCGCCGCGCCGGGCCTCCGGGATCGTCGCGTCGATCGCGCCCTGCTCCATGCGCCGGAGCACCCCCACCAGGCCGTCGATGGGTCGGGTGATGCCGAACACCGCGATCAGGATGGCTGCCAGCACACCGGCCAGGATCCCGAGCGCCCCGACGGTCATGAGGGTCTGGCGGGTGGCGTTCGTCTGGTCGGTGAGGCGATCGGATTGCCGCTCCATATAGGCGCTGATGTCGTCGCCGAGGCTGTTGGCCTCCGTCACCATGGCGGCGAAGGTGGGGTCGATCGTGCGGTGCACGAGGGCCATGGCCTCGGCGTTCTGGTTCTGCGTACCGAGGCGCCGGACCTCGCCGACGTCGCTGACGAACCGCGCGATGCGGGCGGTCTGCGCGTCGATGCGGTCCGCGAAGGTCGGCGCCTGCGCGCGCAGGCGATCCAGCACCGCCTTCATCTGCGGAAGCACCGCGTCGAACCCCGCATTGGCGGCCTTCATCTGAGCGTCGTCGGTCTCGGCGATGATCCGATAGACCCAGTAATTCAGCTCGAAATTGAACCGGTTGATGCGTCGTGCATTGGCGGCACCCCGGCCTTCCCGGACAATGAGATCCGAATAGCCATCGTCGATCGCCGTCATACGCGACTGCGCGTACCAGATACAACTTCCGACGATCAGGCCGATTAGGCCGATGATCATCAGGATCTTGTTAAGGACTTTTATATTGGATAGTTTTGGCACGCAAACCTCCCCCTCTCAGAAGTTTATACTATATGATATTTAAACTTCCATTAATTATTCCAACAACAAGAGACCAATAGTGTCCGGGTCGGTTGCAGGGTCCGAAGGCGCGTGATCCGGGCGGGACGCGACGGTCCGGGCGCGCGGGCGGGACGGATCGCGGGGCCGACAGCCCCGGTCCAGGCCGGACGGGCGATCCACCGCACCGCTCGGCACCCATGCCGGGCCGGCATTCGCGTTCCGGCGGCGAATCCCCTATATCGAAGCGATTCCAAGTCCGAAGGTTCTGATCAATCATGGCGACGGCGTCGTTCGACACCGCCCGGCGCGACGCGAGCGCCGTTCCCGCAATCGAGAAGCGGCCCGATTTCGAGCCGGCCAACGAACCGGCCAAGCTGCCGCTCGGCCGCTCCTCCCTGGTGGGCCTCACCCGCGAGGACCTGAAGGCGCGGCTCGCCGCCATCGGCGTATCCGAGCGCGAGCAGCGCATGCGGCTCAATCAGGTCTGGCACTGGATCAACGTGCGCGGCGCGCGCGACTTCGACGCCATGACCAATGTCAGCAAGGTGCTCAAGGCCCAGCTCGCCGAAGCCTACACCCTCGACCGGCCCGAGGTGATCACCCAGCAGGTCTCCCGCGACGGCACCCGCAAGTGGCTGATGCGGATGGCCCCCACCGGCAAGCACGACCACAATCGCGGCGCCGAGATCGAGTGCGTCTACATTCCGGGCCGCGGCCGCGGCACCCTCTGCGTCTCGTCCCAGGTGGGCTGCACCCTCACCTGCTCGTTCTGCCACACCGGCACCCAGCGCCTCGTGCGCAACCTCACCGCCGCCGAGATCGTCTCGCAGGTGGTGGTGGCGCGCGACCATCTCGACGATTGGGCCGGGCTCAACCCGACCGCGCCCGGCGCCGACGAGACCCGTCGCCCGGTCACCAACATCGTGTTCATGGGCATGGGCGAGCCGCTCTACAACGTCGACAACGTCATCGACGCGGTGGGGGTCATGGCCGACCAGGAGGGGCTCGGCCTCTCGCGCCGGCGCATCACCGTCTCCACCTCCGGCGTGGTGCCGCAGATGGAGCGGCTGGGCACCGAGGCGCACGCCATGCTGGCGATCTCGCTCCACGCGGTGCGCGACGACCTGCGCGACACCCTGGTGCCGCTCAACCGCAAATATCCGCTGGCCGAGCTGCTGGCCGCCTGCCGCCACTATCCGGGCCTCAACAACGCCCGGCGCATCACCTTCGAATACGTGATGCTGAAGGGCATCAACGACACCGACGCGGATGCGCGCGAATTGGTGCGCCTGCTCCAGGGCATCCCCGCCAAGATCAACCTGATCCCGTTCAACCCCTGGCCCGGCAGCATCTACGAATGCTCCGACTGGGAGCGGATCGAGCGCTTCTCCGAGATCGTCTACGAGGCCGGCTACGCTTCCCCGGTGCGCACCCCGCGCGGACGCGACATCCTGGCCGCCTGCGGCCAGCTCAAGAGCGAGACCGAGAAGCTGCGCGCCCGCGCCCGCATGATGCTGGAGGACGGCATCGGCGCCGAGGGCGTCTATGCGGGCGCCGAGGACGGCGACGAGGACTAGCCCCAGCCGATGGGCTTCCTCGGCCGCCTGTTCGTCGGCAGCCTCGCCCTGCTGCTGGCGATCCCCTGCGGCACCGCCCTGCTGGGCCTGGGCGCGCTGCTCGATCCGGTCTCGCGCGAGGTGCTGGGCCGGCTCGGGCTGGTGGGCCTGTTCTCCGGGCTGGACGACCTCGCCGCCGGCATCGGCCCCGAGACCCTGCTCTTCGCGCTGGCCGCCCTGGCCCGCGCCCTGTTCGTGCTCCTGGTGGTGCCGCCGGTGGTGGTGGCGGTTCTGGGCGAGGTCCTCAACCGGCGCTCGGCCCTGTGGTACGGCATCGGCACCGGCCTCCTCACCGCCCTGGTCCCCTGGCTCGCCCGGGGGGCGACGCGCGGGGCGAGCGGGACGGCGCTGCTGCTGGAGGGTCGCATCACCGCGATCCTGTTCCTCACCGGTGCGGCATCCGGCCTCGTCTACGGGCTGATCGCCGGCCGCCGGGGGCCGCGCGACGGGACCGGGTAACCCCGTCGCGGCCTGCCCCTCCGGCCTCCGCGCCGCGACCTCTCATACGGGAGAGGCGACCTGTCGCGCTCGCGACCGTCGACGCGATCCCGCAAGGTCCGCTCTTACGCCCGGCGCCGGACAGGGGTCAGGTCCACCAGCTCGGCGCCCGCGCTCGGCGGCATCCAGCGCGGCAGGACGGCGCCACACAGGTGGACCTGGAGGAAGAATACGTCGTCGTA
>JAKONB010000599.1 GCA_022702195.1 Beijerinckiaceae bacterium
CTTCGGAAGGCCGAGGAAGGGCCGCACCAGGTGGATCCCCGCCCCGAGATCGCGCATCGGCCGCATCCCCGCCAACCCGGCCGGCCCGCTTCCGGCCAGGAGCCGCATCAGTACGGTCTCGGCCTGATCGTCGCGGGTATGTCCGGGGAGGATCCGGCTGGCGCCCGTTTGGCGGGCGAAATCCGAGAGCAGCGCGTAGCGGACCCGTCTGGCGGCGGCCTGGATGCCGTGGGCCGGCTTAGGACCCCGCCAGGCGAGGATGCGATGCTGCAGCCCGAGCTGGTCCGCCTGGAGACCAACGGTTTCGGCTTCGGCGGCGGAAGCGGCGCGCAGGCCATGATCCACCGTGGCCACGTGGAGGACCGCGCCCGCGCCGATGCGCGCGGCGGCGGCCATGAGGGCGGTGGAATCGGGGCCGCCCGAGACGGCCAGGACGATCCCCTCACCCGGCACGACGAAGGGCCGGAGTGCGCCCTCGACGCGCTCGGCGACGGCGCTGGACGCGTTCGCGAGAGTCAAGCGGCGCAGCGGGCCCGCTTCTGCTCGCGGGCCACGCCCTGGCGCACATTGGTGCCGGCGGCGGGGAATTTGCGCTCCAGTTCGGCCAGGGTGGCGCAGGCCTGCTCGCGGGCTCCCAGGGCGTTGAGCGAGGCGCCGAGTTTCAGCATGGCCTCGGGCGCCTGGGGCGAGCGCGCGTAATCGGTGGAGACCTTCAGGAATTGCTCGGCCGCCTCGCGGTTACGGTTGCGCTGGAGGTAACTCTCGCCCAGCCAGTAAGTCGCCTGCGGCACCAGCGTGTCGCGCGGATGCGACTGGATGAACTGGCGCAGGCCCATCTCGGCCTTCTCGTACTGACGCTGAAGAATGTAGGCGTAGGCCATCTCGTAATCGGCCCGGGCATCCCCGCTGCCCGTGGCCGCGACGCTGGGCGGACGCGCCGGGGTGGGCAGCGCCCCGGTGGTGGGGACGCGGGCGGGCGGCGTCAGGTCGACGGGGCCGCCGAGGCCCTGAGCCGAGAGGCCGGGCTCCTCGTCGTCCGCCTCCGCCACCGGCGGCGGAACGGTCCGGGCGCGCGGCGTCTCGGCCATCGCCGGGGCCGCGGGCGTGGTGGTGCCGAGCGGCATCGGCGCCCCCGGCCGGCCGGGATTCTGCTCGGGATCGAAGGCGTCGCTGCGCTTCTGCGGCTTGGGCGCGCCCGGATTGGTACCGGAGGGCGCCGGGCTCGCCCGGCCGCCACCCTTGCCCTCCTGAAGCCGGAACTCGACATCCTCCTGGAACTTCCGGAGCTGCTCCTTGAGCTGACGGTTCTCGTATTGCAGCGTCTCGATCTGCCCCGCCGTCTGCCGGGACTGATTCTCGAGCCGGTTCAAGCGAACGACGAAATCCGACGCGTCCTGGGCCAGAGCGGGCATGGTGGCCGCGGAGACGAGGCAGGTCGCGAGAAGGAGGCGGGCGAGCATGGCGGTTCTGCACCGATGAGCGATGGCGGACGCGCTACCGCTACGGCAGCGCGTCGCCGATGACAAATGCCGCGGCTCACGGCGAAAATACGGCTGGCCGTGTCGCCGCGCCGGATCCGATCAGGAGCCGGCGCCGCGATCGAGCACCGTCACGGCGCGGCGGTTCTGCGACCAGCACGAGATATCGTTGCACACGGCCACCGGCCGCTCCTTGCCGTAGGACACCGTGCGGATGCGGCCGGAGGCGATGCCGCGCGAGGCGAGGTAATCCTTGACCGACTGGGCGCGACGCTCGCCGAGGGAGAAGTTGTACTCGCGGGTGCCGCGCTCGTCGGCATGTCCCTCGATCAGGAAGGTGTAGCGCGGGTAGCGCTGGAGCCAGGCGGATTGCTTGTCCAGGGTCGCTGTGGCCGTGGGGGTGAGATCGGTGGAATCCGATTCGAAGAACACCCGGTCGCCGATGTTCACGACGAAATCCTGCGCGCTTCCCGGAACGTTGGCGCCGCCGCCGAACCCCGAGCCGCCGCCGAGGGCCGATGCGTCGGCAAGATCCTTGTCATTGGTGCAGGCGGCGACGCTGAGCGCGGCGCAGAGGGCCGCCGCCAGTGGGAACACGCGGAAACGCGCGATCGTGACCATGGTGATTCTCCTCGGACAAGGCCGACGGTCTGGGCAGGCCCACGGGGCCGGGTCGGTTTCGCCGTGTCTTTAAGGTGACAGGGTTAAGCGAAGGTTCCGTAAACCGTGATGGCGCGGCGGGACGGGATGGGGACGTCCCGGGATGTGTTCGCCAACACGCCGTGGCGCATCTCGGGCCGTCACCGGCCCGATCTCGCTCGACATTGCGGCGCGGCCGCGACGGCGGCCTTCCAACCTGCGGTTAGGGTCAAACTGTGCCGTTCCGGCAACAGCCGTGCCTCAGGCGCCGGCTTCCATCTCGGAGATGGCCCGAATCGCACCGGCCGCCGCGGCGCGGGCGGCATGGAGCGGCGCGGCGAGATCCTCGCCGCGCAGGCAGGCCATCTCGATCTCGGAGCAGCGGCGCGACAGGTCGACGAAGCCCAGCGAACCGCTCACCGACAGCAGCGTGTGCGCATCGTGGCCCAGCGCCACGCGATCCGCGGTGCTGCCGTTCAGGCGCGTGCTGATCTCGGTCTTCAGGCGCGAGAGCAGATCGAGCAGATGCGAGCGGCCAAACATCCCTTCGAGCTCGGCGAGCGTGCCGACATCGTAGATCGGCCGCTCCTCGCCGGTCTGCGGCGGAACCTTCTCGTGAGGTTGGTCCGGCATCGTCTTGTCCAGGGGTGTCGTCGCGACGGGCCGCGGACTATCCACCCTTCTATGTTGATCGAGCCTTAACCAATATCTGACTGAGTTCATTCTGCAAAGTGTGGTGGTAGGTATGCGGAACGGACAACAGGTTCTCGTTGTGGAGGACAATTACCTGCTCCTCGACATTCTCACGAGCGTCTGCGAGCGGGAGGGCGTTCGCGTCGTCGCCGCGTCGAGCGGCGAGGCCGCTCTGGCGGCGATCCGTCAGAAAGGCGACCAGATCCACTGGCTGCTGACCGACATCAATCTGCCCGGCCTCATCGACGGTTGGGTCGTGGCGGACGCCTTCCGGACCATCAATCCCGGACGCCCGGTGATCTACGCCTCCACCGATGGCTGGATCGACCGTCGTTCGGTTCCGGGCAGCATCTTCCTGCGCAAGCCCTTCCGGATGCACGACGTCGTCGCCCTCGTCCGCATGATGCTCGCCTCCGAGCCATCGGCGCGCGATCTCTCGCTGATGCGCGCGGCGGGGTGAAGGGGCCGGATCGGTCGTGCAAGCGCCCCTCGCCCTCCGCTGGCTGGGACGATCAGGCCGCCTCGTCCCGTCCATGAAACAGAGCCAGCACCTCCGGGTTGCTCCGCCACGCGGCGACGCGGCCGCAGGCCAGGGCTTCGGCGGACTGGCGGGCATAGATCGCGAAGCTGCGGGCGACGAAGGCGGGCAGGTCGTACAGGACCGGCACCGCGCCGGGCCGCCCCTTGCGCTTAAAGAGGGTGGCGCCCGGGAGGCCGTAGCGCGCGGCGATGTCGGGATAGAGCGGCCAGACCGCGTCGGCCGCCAGATCGTCGGCGAGATAATCCTCGATCCGGATGTCGAGGGGGGCGAGCCCGGCCTCGCGGGCGAGGCGCCGGGCGATGTCGCCCAGCACGAACAGCTTCGGATGGTTGAGGACGTGCATGAAGCACCCGCGCCGTGACCAGACGGCGATCTCCCGTTCGAGGGGGAACCCGATGTCCCGGGCGCTGCCGGTGAGGTAGGTGGTGGCGTCGGCCCAGGCCTCGTAATAGCCGAGCCGGGCGAAGACCGTGTCCCGGAACAGCGCAAGCGTCGCCGCCACGTCCAGCCCTTCGAGATAGGCGCAGAGGGCGATGGCCGAATGGTAGGGACCCACCGGCGACGGCACGAGGCGGGAGGCCGAGAGCGCGGCCACGTCGCCGACATGGACCATGTCCGGGTGGAAGCCGGGAAACAGGATCGTCGGAAACAGCCTGTAGCGGCGATCCCCGGCGGCGAGCGCGTGGACGTTGCCCCCCGGCACGAAGCCGTCCGGGAAGAACTGCGAGAAGACGTGGTCGCACCCGGTCAGATGCTCCCGCAGCCGGTCGAGCGTCTCGTGATTGCGGGACAGGCTCGCCACGGGGAGCAGGTCGACCCGCGCCGATGGCAGCAGGAGCCGGAGCGCCTGCGCGATCCCTTCCGCCTGGCAATTGCCGATGACCGCGATGCGGGGGCCGGTCCGGTCCGGGATGGCACCGTCATCCTGCGGGCCGCGCCGCCACGCTCCCGCCCAGGATCGCACCGATGACACGGATCGTGCGAGGGTCCTGCCGTGGGTGGCGAACTTGCGCGGCAATGTCGTATGCGCTCGGATGGAGGTGCCGCCGTGGTGAAGAACCCGTATGCCGATCTACCGGCCGAGCGATTCTGGCGCAAGGCCGTGGCCAGCCTGCCGCCCTTCGCCCTCGCCCCCGGGCCGAGCGCCGCCTTCACCATCGCCCGCGAGGCGCGGGTCGCCACGGCGGGCAGCTGCTTTGCCCAGCACGTCGCCCGGGCGCTCGGCGAGGCCGGCTTCCACCATTACCTGTCGGAGATCGCGCCCGAGGGATTGTCGCCCGCGGCGGTGGCCGAGCGGCAATACGGGACCTATTCGGCGCGCTACGGCAACGTCTACACCGCGCGCCAGCTGCTCCAGCTGTTCGACCGGGCCTATGGACGCTTCGTGCCGGAGCTCTCCGCCTGGGAGCGGCCGGACGGGCGGCTGGTCGATCCGTTCCGCCCCCTGGTCGAGCCCGAGGGGTTCTCGGATGAAGCGGCCCTCGTCGAGTCCCGCGCGCGGCACCTCGCGGCGGTGCGGACCATGTTCGAGAGTCTCGACGTGTTCGTCTTCACCCTCGGGCTCACCGAGGGGTGGGTAAACCGGGCGGACGGCGCGATGCTGCCGGTGGCCCCCGGTGTCGCGGCCGGCAGCTTCGACCCCGAGCGGCACGCCTTCGTCAATGCCCGGGCCGGCGCGGTGCGCGATGACATGCTCGCCTTCCTCGAACGCCTGTTCACGGTCAATCCCGGCGCGCGGGTGATCCTCACCGTCTCGCCGGTTCCACTCATCGCGTCCTACGCTGAGCGTCACGTTCTGGTGTCGAACACCTACAGCAAGGCGGCTTTGCGGGTGGCCGCCGAGGAGATCTGCGCCGCCGAGCCGCGGGCGGTGTATTTCCCCGCCTACGAGATCGTCACCAGCACCGCCAATGCCGGCCGCTATTACGACGACGACCTGCGCTCGGTGACGCCCGTGGCGGTGGCCCACGTGATGCGGGTCTTCCTCGGGGCCTTCACGCAGAGCACCGAGCGCTCGGTGGTGGCGAGCCCGCTCGGCCTCGAATATGCCCGCGCCGCCAGCGTGGTCTGCGACGAGGAGGCGATCGAGCGCAGCCTCGCGTGAGGGCGTCCTATTGCAGGTGCCGGGCGTAGGTGTCGCCGGCGGCCCGCTTGAGCTCCGCCCCCGCCTCCTGACCGATCCGGGCGGCGTCGGCCACGGTGCCGGTCCGGTGCACCGCCCAATGGGCGCTGCCATCCGGCAGGAACAGTAACCCGTCGAGGCTGAGCGCGTCGCCGTCGATTCGGGCCAGCGCCGCGATGGGGGTGCGGCAGGAACCGTCGAGTTCGGCGAGCAGGCCGCGCTCCGCCGCGAGTTCCGCCGTGGCCCGGTCCGAGACCAGCGGCGCCAGCAGGGCGCGGACCTCCGCATCGGCCTCGCGGCACTCGATGCCGAGGGCCCCCTGCGCCACCGCCGGGAGCATCTCCTCCACCGACAGCACGCTGCTGGCCATGTCCGTCATGCCGAGGCGTTCCAGGCCGCAGAGGGCGAGCAGGGTCGCGTCGCAGGTGCCCTCCTCCAGTTTGCGCATCCGGGTGTTGGCGTTGCCGCGCAGGGGCACGATGCGCAGATCCGGCCGCTTCATCAGCACCTGGGCGGCGCGGCGCAGGGACGAGGTCCCCACCCGCGATCCCGCCGGCAGGTCGGCGAAGCCGGCGGCGCGCGGCGACAGGAAGGCGTCGCGGGGATCGTCGCGCGCGAGGATGCAGGCGATGACCAGGCCATCCGGCAGCCAGGTCTCGACATCCTTCATCGAGTGGACCGCCACATCCACCGTGCCGGCGAACAAGGCCTGCTCCAGTTCCTTGGTGAACAGACCCTTGCCGCCGATCTCCGAGAGCGGCCGGTCGAGGACCCGGTCCGCCACCGTGTTGACGACGACGATCTCGGTCTCGAGGCCGGGATTGGCGGCCACGATCCGGTCGCGCACCATCCCGGTCTGGGCCAGGGCCATCGGGCTGCCGCGCGTGCCGATGCGGAGGGAACGTTGAAACATGGGCGATCGACCGGCTCGGACAGGTTGCGGACCTGTCCCTGGTAAGCAGTCCTGGGAAATCTGTCACCGGGGCCGCCGCCGCCCCGCGCCGAAAGGCGACCACGACGCGAGATTGAACGCTTCCGTCAGGCAATCGGAAACCACACGCGCACGGGGTGCGGGGTGGACATGCCCGTCTTAGATGAAAGTTATCACGGCCAAGCTCATACTGCGTCGGTCGGCTCCGGAATTCGGCGAATGAAGCGCAGCAAGCTCGAAACCTACTACGTCGAGACCTTTGGCGAGCGGGACGAGGCCGACGAGTCCGCCCGGCCGCCGCGGCGCGCCGCGCGGCCGGAGCCCCGCCAGCGGCCGGAGCCCCGCCAGCGGGGGAGCTTCGGGCGCCGCCTCGTCGTCCGGCTCGGCCTAATCTTCGCGCCCATGGCGATCCTGGGCATCGCCGGCGCCATGACGGATTGCGGGGCGCGCCCGGCGTCTTCGGTGCTGCCGGACATCGTGCGCGGCACGATCTGTGCCCGGCACAGCCTGATGGGGCAATCCGCCTCCCTCGAATCCACGTTCCGAACGCTCAGCGATCACCTTCGCTGAGCCACCTCCCCTGACGGGCGCGTCGATCCGCCCACGAACTGCGCCGAGTCTCGGCGAGCGAGGCCCCATGGTGATGACGAACGGTTTGGCCGGAATGGGAGCCCCAGCGTCCGAGCCCGCGACGGGAGCCGATCGCCCGGCCGGCGATCGCAACTCCGCCGACCGTGACGTCCTGGCGCGGGTCGCCGCCTCGTCCTTCGGGCGCGGTGCCGGTCCGGGCGGGCAACGGCCCTCCGAGGAGACGAAGCCGCGCATCTTCGCGCGCGGCTGGAAGCGATCGCTGCTCCTCGACCTTCTCCTGGTCGCCGCGCCGCTCCCGCTGGTGCTGATCGTTCCGCCCTATCTGGACTGCCGGGAGCGGCACGCCAAGATCGGCTTCTTCGCGGGCGAGTCGATGTATTCCTGCACCCGGAAGGGGGTCTCCGAGCGGTGGCGCAAGCTCGACAGCCGGCTGAAGATGCTGGTGCGCAATTCCGGCCACTGAGCGGTTGCGGCCCTCCGGGTGGACCGAAGGGCCTGCCGCCCTTAGAACGCCTGAAGGGCCAGTTCGGTGTGCTCGACGCTCGGGGGAGCCTCGAAGCAGGGCGAGACCATCGCGCGGTAATCCTTCCAGGCCTGAGAGCCGGTGAAATCCTGGGTGTGGTTCTCCAGGGTCTCCCACTCGATCAGCAGCCGATAGCGCTGCGGCTTCTCGATGGAGCGGCGCACCGCGAAGCTGCGGCAACCCTTGGCGACCTTGAAGATCGCGGCGGCCCTGGCGATGCCGGCCTCGAACTCGGCCTCCATGCCGGCCTTGACGTCGATCTGCGCGATTTCGAGGATCATGGAAAAGCGTCCCACTGAATCAAAAGAGGCGGTTCCGTCGCTGTTCTCACCGCCGGGTCCCGGCGATGCGGCCCGGAGCAGCCTGCGCGTCCGGTTTCGTCCACCCCGCAGGCCATGTCCGGTTTCGGGGAAACGTGCAATCGCCGCGTGACGCGCGCGAATAGCGGTGGATGAGTTCGAGGGCTGGTTGTCACGGGCGGCCTGCGGGCTCAACCATCGCCGCTTGAGCCGGTGCAACCGCGAAACGATTCGGTACGTTTCGTCCATGGCCGCGCTTTTTTGAAAAGCCTGGCGGCAAGGATGCCCGAGAATGGCGACGCTGAAGGAATTCGAGGAATCGTTGCGCGAGCACGGGATGCTCATGGCGCTGGCCCTGCTGGAGCGCCTGCGCGACCGTGATCGTGCCGCGCGGACGATCAAGCCGGCCCGGCGCCTCACCGGCCAGAAGATGACCCCCGATCTCGCCCGCGCCATCCTCGACCTGCACGCGACCACCGGCATGACCCAGCAGGAGATCGCCTTCAAGGTCGGGGTCAACCAGGGGCGCGTCAACGAGGTGATCAAGCGCGGCAAGTGGCTGAGCGACGATCCCCAGGCCCCGGAGGCCATCGCCCGTGACAAGGCCAAGGCCAAGGCGCGCGGCGAAGTTGTCATGGCCAAGCGTCCGGCGCCCCGGCCGGCGGCGAAATCATCGGGCAAGTCCGCAAAGAACGCGGCGTCCCCGCGTCGGGCGGCCCCGCAGGGGCAATTGATGTTCGGGGATCTCTGACCCGGCGTCGGATCGCCGCTGGCCGCAACGCACCGCGCGGGCCGGTGCTTGTCTCGGGAGGCGCCGCGTCACCCCGGGACGATCACCATGAACCGCACCCTCCCCGCTCTGGTCCTCACCTTGATCGCCGCACCCGCCCTCGCGCAGCGGGCCTCGACGACGGACATGTCCTGCGCCGAGGCGAAATCGACCGTCTCGCGGCAGGGCGGGATCGTGCTGGGGACCGGCGGGGCGACCTACGATCGCTTCGTGCGGGATCGCGGCTTCTGCGAGATCACCGAGATCACCATCCCGGCCTTCGTACCGGCGCGCGACGACGTAAATTGCTTCGTCGGTTATCGCTGCCGCGAGCCGGGGCGCGGGGATCGGTTCAGCGATTTTTGAGGCCACGCGAAAGCGCCCCGGCCAGGGGACCGGAGCGCTCGTCTCGAACGGAAGTCGGACGCTTACGCCGCCTGCTGCACCGTGCCTTCGATGACCGGCTTGGCCTTGGTCTGGCCGGTGCTGGCGATCTGGATCTGGCGCGGCTTCTTGGCTTCCGGGATCTCACGCACGAGATCGATGTGCAGGAGACCGTTCTCCAGCACCGCCCCCGTCACCTGGACGTAGTCGGCGAGCTGGAACCGGCGCTCGAAGCCACGGGCGGCGATGCCCTGATGCAGGATCTCGACCTTCCGGTCCGGGTCGGGCTTGCGCTCACCCTTCAGGGACAGCGCGTTCTCCTTGACCTCGATGGCGAGATCCGCCTCCGTGAAGCCGGCGACCGCCACCGTGATGCGGTAGGCATTCTCGCCGGTGCGTTCGATGTTGTAGGGCGGATAGGTCGGGACCGTATCGGCGCTCACGAACTGGTCGAGGGCCGAGAACAGGCGGTCGAAACCGACGGTGGAACGGTAGAGCGGAGCGAGATCGAACTGGCGCATGACATATTCTCCATAAGAAGCAACATGCTTAACTCTGGTCCGCCCGAGGGCCGGACCGGTTGCGCCGCCGTATTGGCCGGCGCTCCCGTGATATTGGGGAGACCCAAAAGGCTCGCAAGAGCCTGACCGCGCCGCGCGTGCGAAAATTTTGCGGTTTTTTCCGTCGTCCCGACTGTGCCAGGACCCGATGATGCTGACGCTCCGTTCGACGCCCGACAATCCGGTCCCGCCTGGTGGAACCCTCCAATCCGTCCAGACCGAGGACGGGATCACCCTGCGGGCCGCCCATTGGCGCCCGACCACCCGCCGCGTGAAGGGGACGATCTGCCTGCTCCAGGGCCGGGCCGAGTTCATCGAGAAGTATTACGAGACCATCGGGGAGTTGCGCGGCCGGGGCTTTGCCGTGGTGGCGTTCGACTGGCGCGGCCAGGGCGAGTCGCAGCGTCAGGTCCGAGACGCCCATTGCGGACACGTCGCCCGGTTCGACGATTATCGCCGCGACCTGAAGGCGATCGAGGAGGCGATCCTCCGCCCCACGATGCCGCTTCCTCATATCGGCCTCGCCCATTCCATGGGTGGCGCCGTGGCGTTCACCGGGGCGCTGGAGGGGTGGCTACCGTTCAGCCGCATCGTCGCCCTGGCGCCGATGCTGTCGATCCGCATGGTGCGCTGGCCCGCGGCCGCCGCGATCCTCGCGCGGGCGCTGCACGCCCTGGGGTTCGGCCGGCGCTACATTCCGTTCGGTTCGGCGGTGTCCATCGCCACCAAGCCCTTCGCGGGGAACCGCCTCTCGGGCGATCCGGTCCGCTACGCGCGCAACGCCGCCGCCGCGCGGGATGTCGGGGCCGGGGCGGTGGGCGATCCCAGCATCGCCTGGCTCGCCGCGGCGTTCCGGGCCATGGCGCGGCTCGCCGATCCGCGCGTGCCGGCCGCCATCCGGGTGCCGGTCCTGATCGTCGGCGCCGGGGCCGATCCGGTCTGCGGCACGGCGGCGTCCGAGCGATTCGCCCAGCGCCTCCGGGCGGGCCACATCGTCATCCTGCCCGATGCCCGACACGAGATCCTGTCCGAGCGGGATGCGATCCGCCAGGATTTCTGGGCGGCCTTCGACGCTTTCGTGCCGGGCACCGATCCGGCCACCATCCGGCATGCCGAGACGAAGGGGGCGGTGCCGGTCGCGGTCTGACGCCGGGGCCGGTTCGCGTCAGGGATTGAGCCGTCGCAGGGCGGCCTCGTGCAGGGTCCGGTCGCCCGCCGCGACGATGCGGCCGCCCGGTGCGGCGGGGCCGCCCTCCCAATCGGTGATCACGCCGCCGGCCCCCTCGACGATCGGAATCAGGGCGACGATGTCGTAGGGCTTCAAGCCCGCCTCGACCACGAGGTCGATCTGCCCGGCGGCCAGCATGCAATAGGCGTAGCAATCGGTGCCGTAGCGCGACATCCGCACCGCGCTCTCGATGGCCGCGAATCCCGCCCGCTCCGCGCCCTCTGCGAACAGGCGCGGATCGGTGGTGGCCAGGAGCGCCTGATCGAGGGACACGCCGCGCCGGGTGCGCAGGGTGCGTTCGCCGCGCGGTGAGCGCAGCCGCGCATGGGCGCCGTCCCCCGAGAACCGCTCGCCCAGATAGGGCTGGTGCATGAGGCCGAGCACCGGCGCCCCATTGCGCGTCAGCCCGATCAGGGTGCCCCAGCTGGGCAGGCCGGTGATGAAGGCGCGGGTGCCGTCGATGGGGTCGAGCACCCAGACGAACTCGGCCGAAAGGTTCTCGGAGCCGAATTCCTCCCCCAGGATGCCGTGTGTCGGGAAGGTCCTGCGGATCATGCCGCGCATGATCACCTCGGCGGCGCGGTCGGCCTCGGTGACCGGGTCGAAGGCGCCGACGCCGCGCGTCTTGTCATCCATCCCGAAGGCGGCGCGGAAGAAGGGCTGGATCGCCTGCCCGGATTCGGCGGCGAGATCGTCCATGAAACGCGCGAGATCGACCACGCTCATCGGGGCAGCTCCGTTCAGTGCGGCGGCCGGGCGGCCTAGCCGGAACGAAGCTGATGCGGCCCCCCAGCGTCAAGCCCCCGGACGGGGGCGGCCCGCCCCTCCCGCGTCACGACCGCGCCGCGTTGTGGACGACGGCGGATCGCGAATCGCTCAGGCGGGGATCGCCGCGCTGGCCGGATGCGGATGATCGGCTTTCCGGTCCGGAAGGCGGGGCTCGGCGGGGCGGTGCCCCATCGCGGCATCGATCACCGCGTCCACGGCCGCCCGTAGGGTCGAGACGTGGACATCCGCCTCGATCGCCCGCAGTCGATCCGCCTCGGCCACGCCGTCATCCTCGGCCTGCCAGAGGCCGACCACAATCCGGGCGTCCGGCATCTTCCGCTTGAGGCGATCGACGAGACGGCGCAGATGGGTCGGCTCCCCGCTGATGGCGGTGGAGACCACGCAGATCAGGCGGGCGGGACCCGGCTCGAATCCTTCGATCCGCGCCCGGGCCACCTCGCCGAAGGACACGGTGCGCACGCCGATGCCACGCTTCTGCAGCAATTGGGCGAGGATCGCGCAGGCGGAATCGTCGACGAAGCTTCGCCCGGCCACGCACAGGACCGTTCCCTCCGCCTGCCAGGACGGATCGAGCGGCGGAGCGTCCGCAATCTCCGGGTCGGCCCGGCCGGTCTCGAGCTTCACGTCGTCGCGCTCGGCCATCTCCTCGATGAGACCGCCGATGCTGGCCCGGATATCGGCCTTCTGCTCGGGGGTGAGGACGCCGCGCGCGGCGTCGCGGGCGGCGAGTTCGAGGCCCTTGATCACCACCTCGTCGTAATAGGCGGTGAGCGAACAGGTCTTGAGGATCTGGTCGGCATGGTCCTGCGCCTCGTCCGGGTCGTCGGCGAGGATGCGCTGGTAGAAATTCTCCACCGGGGTCAGGGCCGGCCGGTCGCCGAACAGCACGTCGAGGAATTCGAGCTTGTCGACGTGGCGCCCGAGCACTACCAGGCACACGGTAAGCGGCGTGGAGAGCAGCAGGCCCACCGGTCCCCAGAGCCAGGTCCAGAACAGGGCCGAGACCAGCACCGCGAAGGGCGACATGCCGGTGGATTGCCCGTAGAGCATGGGCTCGATGAAGTGCCCGACCAGCGGCTCGAGAATCAGGAACAGGATCAGGGTCGCGATCACCATCGACCAGCCCGGATCGACCGCCGCCGCCAGTGCCAGCGGGAACACCGCCGACACCACGGCGCCGATATAGGGGACGAACCGCATCAGCGCGGAGAAAATGCCCCACAGGACCGGGTTCGGGACGCCGATGAAGTACAAGCCGATCCCGATCACCAGACCGAAGGCGGCGTTCAGGGCGAGCTGGACCACGAAGTAGCGGCTCAGGCGCTTCGTCGCGTCGTCCATCGCCACCGTGGTGCGGTGCAGGTCGCTCGATCCGGCGAGCCGGATCATGCGGTCGCGCAGGTCCTCCCGCTGCATCAGCAGGAACAGCAGCACCACGAAGACGATGCCGGTCGTGGCGAGCGGATGCAGGATCGGTGAGAGCACGGTGCCGGCGAGGCTGAGCGCATCCGGCGGACGATCCTTCACCTCGACGAGGATCGGCTTGGGCGCCGGCTCGGCCGGCTTGGCGTCCTGGGGTTTCGCGTCCTCGGGCTTGGGATCCGACTTGCCGGATTCCTGGTGCATGGTGCGGCCAATGCTGGCGACGTAATCGGCCAGGCGCCCGGCGGGTGTATCGTGCAGGCCCTCGACCTTCCGCTCGATGGTGGTGCGATAGCGCGGCACGTCGTGGGCGATGTCGGCGAGCTGCATCCCGATCAGCGTCCCCATCGCCCCCGCGATCCCGAGCGCCATCAGCACCGCGGCGGCCACCGAGGGAAACCGGCCGAAATGCCAGCGCCGCAGCAAATTCACCAGCGGGGCCAGGACGAAGGTCAGCAGGATCGCGATGGTGATCGGAATGAGGACGTCGCGACCGATATACAGGCCGGCGATGAGGATCGCGGCGACCACCAGGGGCGAGGTCAGGGTCGGCGGCGGCGTCTCGGCGGCCGCGATGCGCGTCGGACGCGGGGGAATGAGGGGGGCCGTCGCCTGGGGTCTCGTCGCCATACCGGTTCCGTCTCGACGCTCCGCGCGGCCCCGCCGTTGGGATGCCACGTCGAGCAACGACGACTGAATGCAAAACGATCCCTCTCCAGCGTGGCGGGAATGACGAATCCGTGATCCGGCGACGACCCGAGCCCCGGCTCGGCCTCATACCAGCACCGGCAAAGCCTCCTGCTCCGGCACGCCGAACACCCGCTTGTAGCGCGCGATCTCCTCGGCCGGCCCGATCGCCTTGGACGGATTGTCGGAGATCTTCACGGTGGGGCGGCCGTCGGCGGCGATGACCTTGCAGACGACGGAGATCGGATCGAGCCGGCCATCCGGCACCAGCCCGCGAAAATCGTTGGTCAGGAGGGTGCCCCAACCGTAGCCGATGCGCATGCGCCCGTGGAAATGGGCATGGATCGCCTCGATCGTGTCGATGTCGAGCCCGTCCGAGAAGATCGCCAGTTTCTCACGCGGGTCGGTGCCGCGGGATTTCCACCAGGCGATCGCCTCCTCGCCCCCGGCGATGGGCTCCTTCGAATCGATGCGGATGCCGGTCCAGGCATCGATCCAGGCCGGCGCGTCGGCGAGGAAGCCCGTGGTGCCGTAGGTGTCGGGGAGCATGACGAGCAGGTTGCCGGCGTAATCCTGCTGCCAATCAGCCAAGACCGCGTAGGGCGCGCGGGCCAGCGCCGCGTCGCCCTCGGCGAGCGCGGCATAGACCATCGGCAATTCGTGGGCGTTGGTCCCCACCGCCTCGACCTCGCGGCGCAGGGCGATCAGGCAATTGGAGGTGCCGAGGAAGCGGCTCCCCAGCGCCTCGTCCATCGCCTCGACGCACCAATCCTGCCAGAGGAAGCCGTGGCGCCGCCGCGTGCCGAAATCGGCGATCGAGAGGTCGGGCAGGCGGCGCAGGCGCTCGATCTTCTCCCAGACGCGGGTCATGGCGCGGGCGTAGAGCACCTGCAGCTCGAAGCGCCCCATGCCGAGCAGGGTGGCGCGCGAGCGCAGCTCGTTGACGATGGCGAGCGCCGGCACCTCCCACGTCGTGGTCTCGATCCAGGGACCGTGGAAGGTGAGGTGGTACTGCCC
>JAKONB010000002.1 GCA_022702195.1 Beijerinckiaceae bacterium
GCGAACTCGCAGGCGCTGACCACCCGTCAGTCCCTGGGCATCTCGGCCCTCTCGCTGGCCAACCAGGCGCAGCAGGGCGTCCTCCAGCTCCTCCGCTAAGCGGTCCGAGCCATCTGACCAATCTGACAGCCGGAGCATCGCTCCGGCTTTCGCGCGGTTTGCGCCAGTCGGAGGGGGGTCGCGTAGCGTTGCCTTAACCATGTGGCGGTGATGGTGGGGCGAAAAGGGGGGACCGATATGGCGCACGGGATGGACCGGCAGGTCACGGCTTCGGTAGGCCGTTCCATGGTCGAGAAGACCATGAAGAAGGCGGCTGCGAGCGAGCGTGCCGGACGCCTGGGCGAGGCCGAGCGGCTGTACCGGAATGTCCTCGACAGCGACCCGCACCATGCGCAGGCGAATTACAAGCTCGGGATCCTGGCGAGTCAGACCGGGCGCGACGCGCTGACGGTCCCCCATCTCGCCGCCGCCCTGAAGGCGGATCCCGACGAGCCGCGCTACTGGCTCGCCCTTGCCACCGCGCTGCTGAGTGCCGGGCGCCTGCCGGATGCCCGATCGATCCTCCAGAGATTCGTCGAGAACCGGTTCAGCGACGCGACGACGAAGGCCACCGTCACCACGCTCGTGGCCAACCTCTTCGGCCATGCCCACGACCTCTTCAGCAACGGGAAGCTGTCGGAGGCCGAGGCGATGCTCGAGGTGGTCGTGCTCCTCGATGACGGACACGCCGAAGCCGTGCATCTGGCCGGCAACATCGCGGCTCTCACCAACCGCCTCGAACAGGCGGTCGACCTGCTCACCATCGCGGTCCATCTCGACGACAGCTCGGCCGTGTTCCTGACCAACCTCGCCAACGTCCTGACCTGTCTCAAGCGATACCGGGAGGCCGAGGGCTGCCTTCGCCGGTCGATCGAACTCGATCCAAACGATGCCGTCGCGCACAGCAACCTCGGTGTCGTCTATCAGAAGGTCGGAGCGCCGCAGCTGGCGGTGACCCATCTCGGGGAAGCCTTGCGGCTGGCGCCCGACTACGCCAAGGGACACATCAATCTCGGCGTGGTCCTCAAGGATCTGGGCCGCCTCGACGAGGCCATCGCCTGCTACGACAAGGCGTTGGACCTCGATCCGACGAATCCGCTCCCGCACAGCAACCGCATCTTCGCGCGGATGTATGCGACAGATTCCTCGCCACGCGACCAACTCGCCGATGCCCGGGCCTTCGGGGAGCGTTTCGCCGCCCCCCTGTTGCGCCGACGCCCGTTCCCGAACGACCGTGACCCGGAGCGGCGGCTGCGGGTCGGCTTCGTCTCCGGCGATTTCTGTGAGCACGCGGTCAACGCCTTCTTCGAGCCGGCCCTGCGCAGCTTCGACCCCGCGCAGATCGAGACCTTCGCCTATTCGAACACCCAGAAGGAGGACGCGGCCACCGAGCGGCTGAAGGCGGTCTTCGCGCATTGGCGGGGTCTGCGCGCGCTCGACGACGAGGCGGCCGCCGACCTCATCGAGGCGGATGGGATCGATATCCTGATCGATCTGTCCGGGCACACCGCCAACAATCGCCTGATGGTCTTTGCCCGTAAGCCGGCCCCGATTCAGGTGTCCTGGATCGGCTTTCCCGGCACCACCGGGATGAAAGCGATCGATTATCGTTTGACCGATCCGTATGCCGAGCCCCCGGGGCTCGGCGACGATCTCAGTGTCGAGGCCCTGTTGCGCCTGCCGCGGGTCTGCGCCTGCTACCAGGCGCCGAATCGCGATCTCCCGATCGCCGACCATCCGCCGGTCGACCGGACCGGCATCGTCACGTTCGGCTGCTTCAACCGCTTCACCAAAATGAGCGACGACACGCTCGTCGCCTGGGGGCGGATCCTTCGGCGCGTTCCCGAGGCGCGGCTGCTCCTCGAAATCGGCGGCGGCGACGATCCCCAGGTGCGGGCCGGCATCGCGGCGCGCCTGGAGCGGGCCGGCCTGCCCCTCGACCGCACCGACATTGAGGACCGTTCGCCGGCCAATCGCTACGTGCTCTACAACCGCATCGACATCGCGCTCGACCCGTTCCCCTACAATGGCGGGACCACGAATCTCGACACCCTCTACATGGGCGTCCCTTTCGTGGCCTTGGCGGGGGACCATTTCGTCGCCCGGATGGGCCACGCCATCCTGATGCATGTCGGCCTCGCCGAGCTGAGCTCCACGACGGTGGACGATTACGTGGAGCGCGCCTGCGATCTGGCGCTGGACAGGGATCGGTTGCGCAGGATCCGCCGGGATCTGCGCGGTCGCCTGATGGCCAGCCCGCACATGGACCATCGACTCCTGGCGGAGGATGTCGGCGGCGCCTTCCGCGCCATGTGGCGGCGCTGGACCGAAACCGTCCCCGGGGCTCAGCCCGGCATCACGTAGAGGACGGCGTCGAAGCCGTGATGCCCGTGCTGCCGCAGGCGGAGACGCGGGCGCTGGTAGAGCCCGCCGATCAGGCGGGGGATCTCCCAGAGGTCGGCGGGCCGGTGATACAGGCTGATCGCCAGCATGGGACGCCGGCTCAAGAGCTGCGCCATGCCGTGCAGCGCGGCGATCTCGCCGCCCTCGATGTCGAGCTTCACGTAGATCGCGTCGGAGCGGTGAATGACGTCATCGAGGCGCACCACGTCGATGTCCGTCGCCAGCCCTCGGTCGTCCGCATGGGTGATCCGCGACGCCGCTCCGTCGCCGGACGCGAACCGGACGCTGCCGTTCGTGTCTGAGAGCCCGGCCCGGATCAGGGTGTAGGTGCCGAGGGAGTCCCGGTGGCGACGGGCCGTCGCCCGCAGCGCCTCCATGTTGCCGCGATCCGGCTCGAAGGCGACCCAATCCGCCACGGTGACCCCACGGGCCAGCAGGGCCTCCAGGGTGTCTCCCGTATAGGCCCCGCCATCCACGAAGGTCAGCGGACGCCCATGGATCGGGAGGAAATCCGGCGCGTAGGCTCCCGCGGCATCCACCACCGGATGATCGCGCGGATCGGTCGAGAGGCGATAGACCAGAAGCCGACGCAGGATCGCGCGGCTCTCGGCGTCCTCCAGACTGTCGTGGACCCGTTCGATCGCATCGAGGTGGTGGCGGGTCTCCTGCGCGGGGGTCAGCCAGTAATTCTCGAGGCTGAACCCCGGAATGGCGAAGAGATCGGCCGGGAAGCAGAGGCTGGCGAAACCGCGGCTCTCCGCCCAGGCGATGACGGCGTCCGGCGAGGTCGCGTGGTTCATCAGGCCGTGGACATAGGCGGTTCCGGCGACGTCACCGAGATCGTCGGGATGGAGGCAGGGC
>JAKONB010000003.1 GCA_022702195.1 Beijerinckiaceae bacterium
GGCCTCGGGATTGAAGATCGCGGACGATTTCGACGGGTCGCGCGGAATGGGCTTCGCCGGCATGTCGGGGGCTCAGCGGGCCGCCGCCCTGCTGCTCATGCTCGGCGAGGTCGAGGGCGCGCCCATCTGGCAGATGCTCGACGAGGAAGAGGTCAAGCTGGTCTCGCATGCCATGGTCCAGCTCGGCTCCCTCGAGGCCGACACGGTGGAGAAGCTCATCGTCGACTTCGTCTCGCGGCTGTCGTCGGGGGGCGGCATCACGTCGAATTTCGAGCGGACCGAGGCGCTCCTCCTGAAGATCTTCCCCAGCGATCAGGTCTCGGCGATCATGGCCGAGATCAAGGGCGCGTCGGGCAAGCGCGTCTGGGCCAGCCTCACCCAGATCGATCCCGAGATCCTCGCCTCGTTCCTGCGCACCGAATATCCCCAGACCGTGGCGGTGGTGCTCTCGAAGGTGCGGTCCGACTACGCCGCCAAGGTCCTGACGATCCTGCCCGAGGAATTCGCCATCGACGTCCTCAACCGGATGCTCCGGATGGAGACGGTGCAGAAGGAAGCCCTGCGCCACATCGAGGAGACCCTGCGGGTCGAATTCGTGTCGACCATCGCCCAGACCACCCGGCGCGACGCGCACGAATTGATGGCCGACATCTTCAACGCCTTCGACCGCCAGACGGAAGGCCGGTTCCTCTCGGCCCTCGACCAGAGCAATCGCGGCTCGGCCAAGAAGATCCGCCAGCTGATGTTCACCTTCGAGGATCTGCTCAAGCTCGATGCCGGCAGCGTCCAGACCCTGCTGCGCAAGGTCGACAACGACACCCTGTGCCGCGCGCTGAAGGGCGCCGACGAGCGGGTGCGCGGCTTCTTCCTCCGCAACATGTCGACCCGGGCGGCCAAGAACATCAACGACGAGATGGAGTCGCTCGGACCCATCCGCCTCAAGGACGTCGACGAGGCCCAGGCCAAGATGACCGAGCTCGCCAAGGAGCTGGCCGAGAAGGGCGAGATCATGATCGCCAAGTCGAGCGGTGAGGAGGAGCTGGTCTATTGAACGGGCGTCGCTTCCTTTTCGATACCGATTTCCGGGTGCGCGAGAGCAAGGCCCCCCCGGTCGTGCAGGCGGCCGAGGTCGCCGAGGCCGTGGCCCAGGCCCATGCCCGCGGGGTGCAGGAGGGCCGCGACCAGGCCGAGAGCGAGATCCGGGTCCGCCTGGCCGATGCGGTGGACCGCCTCGGCGAGGCCGTGGCCGGCCTCATCGCGCAGGCCGACATCCGGGATGCGGAGCGCGAGGCCGAGGCGATGGATTTCGCGGTTTCCCTGGCGCGCCGGCTCGCCGGCACCGCCCTCGACGCCCAGCCGATGGCCGCCATCGGCGATGCCGCCCGCGCGGCGCTCCAGCACCTGCGCGGGGTGCCCCACCTCGTGGTGCGGGTCCACGAGAGCCTCGTGGACGAGTCCGAGGCGCTGGTGAAGCAGCTCGCCCGCGAGCGCGGCTTCGAGGGACGCCTCGTGGTGCTGGGCGAGCACGACCTCGCCCGCGGGGATGCCCGCATGGAATGGGCCGATGGCGGCGTGATCCGGGATCGCGCCCATATCGAGGCCGCCGTGCTGGAGGTCCTCGGTCTGCCCCCCGACGACCCGCCGGCCTGATCCGGTCCCCGCCCGCCTTCTCCGCCCCTCCGGGCGCCCCGTTTCCGAGACCTCGCCCATGCCCGACGATCTCAGCCTCCCCCATCTCGACGGAACCGACCCGTCCTTCGACGGCCTCGGCAGCGAGTCGATCCGCGAGGCGCCGACCACGCCCAAGAGTGCCTCCGACCTCGAACAGGTCTTCGACGTTCCGGTGATGGTCTCGGCGGTGCTCGGCTCGTCGCGGATGCCGATCGGCGACCTCCTGCGGCTCCAGCCCGGCGCGGTGCTGGAGCTCGACCGCAAGGTCGGCGAGGCCATCGACATCTTCGTGAACAACCGCCTCGTCGCCCGCGGAGAAGTCGTCCTGGTCGAGGAGCGCCTCGGGGTGACGATGACCGAGATCATCAAGGGCGACCACTGACGCGGTCTCGGCCCGATCCGGGCGGAGACCGGACCGGCCCGCCGGCGCGGCGTCCGAGCGAAGACCAGATCCGCCGCGTCCGAAGGGATCGGCCGGATGTGATGTGATCCTGTCCGGCCCGGCGCGCCCGGCGCGCGGCCCCAACCTCACGGAGTGCCTGAGCCATGCGGCTTCTCATCATCGGACGGCTCAACGGCGAACTCGTCACCGCCTCCAAGATCGCCATGAACCGGGGCGCGGCGGTCACCAACGCCGAGAGCCTGCCCCAGGGGCTGGCGGTGCTGCGCGCCAAGGGCGCCGACCTCATCATGATCGATGTCGCCCTGCCGATCCGCGAACTCGTCACCGCCCTGGCGGACGAGCGCATCCGGACCCCGGTCATCGCCTGCGGCGTCGCCACCGATGCCAAGGCGGCGGTGGCCGCCATCCAGGCGGGGGCCCGGGACTACATCCCCCTCCCCCCCGATCCGGAGCTGATCGCCGCGGTGCTGCAGGCGGTCTCGGAGGATGGCCGCGCCTTCGTCTGGCGCGACCCGTCGATGGAGCGCGTGGTCAAGCTCGCCGAGCAGATCGCCCGGTCCGAGGCCTCGGTGCTGATCACCGGCGAGAGCGGAACCGGCAAGGAGGTGCTGGCCCGCCACGTCCACGGCAAGTCGAACCGGGCCAGCCGGCCGTTCGTCTCGGTCAATTGCGCGGCCATCCCCGAGGCGCTGCTCGAATCGGAACTGTTCGGTCACGAGAAGGGCGCCTTCACCGGGGCCGTCGCCCGGCGCATCGGCCGGTTCGAGGAAGCCCATGGCGGCACGCTGCTCCTCGACGAGATCTCCGAGATGGACGTGCGGTTGCAGTCGAAGCTGCTGCGGGCGTTGCAGGAGCGCGTCATCGACCGGGTCGGCGGCAGCGCGCCCGTGAAGGTCGATATCCGCGTGCTCGCCACCTCCAACCGCAACCTGGTGGAGGAGGTCCGCAAGGGCACCTTCCGGGAGGATCTGTATTACCGCCTCAATGTCGTTCACCTGAAGTTGCCGCCCCTGCGCGAGCGACCGGCCGACATCCTCGAACTCGCCCACCATTTCGCGCGCAAGTATGCCGAGGTGAACGGCCTCCCGGTCCGCCTGCTCAGCCGCGACGCGCAGGGGCTCGTGCGCGCGAATCCCTGGCGCGGCAACGTGCGCGAGCTGGAGAACACCCTGCACCGGGCGGTCCTGCTCGCATCCGGTCCCGAGATCGGTCCCGATGCGATCCTGACCCCGGAGGGCGAAACCATCGCCCAGGTCGCGGCCGGACCCGCCGAGCGGGCCGCCCGCGTCGCCGAGGCCGCCACCCGCGGCTTGGTCGGCCAGACCGTGGCCCAGGTGGAATGCGACCTCATCCTCGACACCCTCGACCATTGCCTCGGAAACCGCACCCATGCGGCCAAGATCCTCGGGATCTCGATCCGGACCCTGCGCAACAAGCTGAACGAGTACGTGGAAGGCGGCCTGGCCGTGGCCGAGCCCGGCAGCGTGCGGTCCGTCACCGCCTACGGCTGACGCGGCGGACCGGAAAGCCGAGGGAGGGTAAGAGGTCACAGCCCCTGCGCGCGCAGTGCGAGCGCTCCCCCGGGGATGACCGATCGGCCGCGCTCAGCCCGTCCGCGCGGTCTCGGCCGCGACCTGGGCGGCATGGGCGCGTTCGAGCTTCTGGAGGGAGACGGTCCGGGCGATGTCCGCCTCCACGTCGCGGATCGTCTCCTCCACGAGGTGCTGCTGCAGGGCGATGCGCGGATCGTCCCAGGCGATGCCGTCGCGCGCCTGAAGGCGTTCGACCGCTTCCTTGACCACCGCGTAGACGGCCTCCCGCTCCTCGCGGCTCATGGATGGGTTGACGGCCCGGGCGATGAGATCGGCGAACTGGGACATGGGGCGTTGCGCGTCACCGGAAGGGGAAGGGCGGGACGACGGCGCCCCGGCCCGGATTACAGGCGCTGATCCTTCACGCCGGCCAGGATGAGGGAGATCGAGCTCCAGCACACCAGGAAGCAGAAGAACGCCAGGGCGATGCTGTGGCCGCGCTCCGGATAGAGCGAGGCGACGGGCAGGTCCGGCAGGACGAACGGCGCGAGGTAGATCTGCTGCTTGCTGGCGGCGACCCGGGCCCGGTCGAGCATCAGGTTGGCGGATTCGTTGAGCTTGCCGGCGATGGTCCGCTCGACCTGCAGACCCTCGTATTCGAGCAGCGCGCGCGTCAGGTTGGTCGTGGCGTCGGTGGTGGGCGCCCCGTCGGTGGTCAGCTGGTCGAGGAGGCGCTTGATCTGCTGATCGTAGGCCGCCACCGTCGCCACCAGGGTCTGGATGCCCCGCGACTTCTCGTCGAGATTCGAGGCGCGCAGAACCTGGAGGTCCGATTCCGCCTTGAACTTGTCCTTGCGCAGGGAGGCCACCGCGGTGAGCGTCGCCTCGGCGGACTTGATCGGATCGATGATGCCCCAGCGGTTGCGGAAGGTCTGGAGCGCCAGATGGGCGTTGCGCAGGCGCTGCTGCGCCTTGAGGGCATCGGCCTCGGCATGGGCGATCAGATCGGCCTGCGCCCGGCGGGAGATGCTGTTGACCAGCGTTTCGGTGAGGCCGATCACCTCCCTGGCGATGGCCTGAGCGTCCTCCGGGGTGAAGGCGCGGACGTTGAGCGTGATGATGCCGGAGATCACGTCGATCCGAGCGTTGACGTGCTTGCGCCAGTACTTCGTCAGTTCCTCGATCGGCTGATCCGGATTGTAGCGCTCCCAGAAATCCGCATCCTTCCGCGAGAACATCTTCGAAACGTGAAGCGCGTTCTCCACCTTCATGACGATGGACTGACTGTGGATGTAGTCCTTGACGATGAAGCTGTCCTGGCTGTTGTGCTTCTGGATCAGATCCGAAAACTGGCTGCCCGACGCATCCTCCGCCGGCTCGACGTTGCCGCGAACCGCGAATTGCGCCGTGGCGATGTACTGGTCGGAGGCGAAGACGAGGAGGTAGACGCTGATCAGCAGGGTGGGCAGGACGACGAACACGACGAATTGCTTCGCCACGCTGGCGATGATGTTCTGCGGCTTGGACGGCTTGGGCCGCAATCCGGGGATGCGGCGCCAATCGAGCTGCTCTTGCGCCCGGCGCAGCAGGGCCGGCACCGACCGGGTGCGGACCGGTTCCACCGTCTCCGCGTTGCGGCGCAAATCCGGGACCGAACGCAGGGCGAGGTCGATCACCCCGCGCAGGCGGTCGGTCTGCTTGACCTCGTCGGCATTCATTTCATCAGATTCCCGAGGCTCGGCGCGCGCGGACACGGGCGCGGCGCAGATCCGAAACGACGTTGCATTCGGTCACGCCTGCGGAGCCCTTTCGACGCCATGCCGTTGATGGAGCGAGTCCCGTTTTTTTCGGCCCTTTTTAAGGCGTTCGTCCCGGTGGCGACCGCGCACGGCCCGGCCGCCCCCTCCAGGACGCAAGCCCTTGACCCCGACACGACCCAAGCCACGAAAGGCCGATCCGCGCAAGGACGAGGCCGCCCCGGCGCGCATCCGGATGGCCCGCGCCGGCTTCACCGACCTCGTCCTCGTCTGCGCGAAATGCACCAAGCGGCAGGGTCTCAAGAAGGGCGCGGTGCGCGGCCTGCTCAAGCGCGCCCTGAAGGGCGCTCCCGAGGGGCGCCGGATGCGGGTCGTGGAGGTGGGCTGCCTCGGTCCCTGCCCCAAGCGCGCCCTCGCGGTGGCGACCTCCGCGAGCCTGGCCGTGCGGCGCATCCATCTCCTCGATCCGGCGGCGTCGCCGGAGGCGGCCATCGCCAGCCTCTTCCCCGATTTCGGCCCCAAAGCCGTGGCAGAACCCGGGCCGGTCGCGTCGTCCTGAGGG
>JAKONB010000143.1 GCA_022702195.1 Beijerinckiaceae bacterium
CCCGACCAGTCGACGAAGGCCGGCGCCGCCCCGGGGCGCGGGGCCGCGAGGTCGGCGGCGCGGGCCGCGCTCAGGCCGGATGCGCCCAAGAGGCCGAATGCGCCCAAGAGGCCGGATGTGCTCAAGAGGGCGAGGAGAAGCGGTCCGGCGGAACGGCGCGGCCCGTGATGCGGATCACCCAAACGGTCGTGTCGCGTCATGCCCGCCCCCAAACATCGCGGATTCACGATATAGCCAGTGCTATATCATTGTTAGTCTGCTTCATCCGTGTCCCCGTGAAAGGCGGCCGCCTGTTGCCGAAAAACATCACTCTGCGCGGCAGGCGAGCGACGGCCGTATCAGCAGGCCCGCGCGGCGCCTGAGCGCGGCCGAACCCCGCCATCCCGAAGGGATCGCGCGGGTTTCGCCTGTCCCCTCCGCCGGGGGATCGGGTTCGCCTCCGCGCGCGACGCGCGGCCTCGTCGAACCGCTACCGGCCGAACATCACGCCCCGATGACCGCCCCTCCGCGATGACCGCCCCTCCCCGACGCCCCCACCGGGCGCGGGGATCGGAGGAAGTCGGACCAGAAGAGCTCGGACCAGAGGAACCTGGATCAGAGGAACTTCAGCGGATCGGTCTCGGGCGGGGGCTGGCGCACGTCGCTCCGGTTCCACCAGCCGCCCCCCAGCGCCTGGAACAGGGCCGCCGTGTCGGCATATTGGTTGGCGCGCGCCCCCGCCGAGGTGACGAGCGCCGAGAGGTAGGATTGCTGGGCGATCAGCACCTGGGTGCTGTTGAGGGCGCCGGCCGAATATTGCTTGCGGATGAGATCCAGGCTCTGGCCGGTCGCCTTCTCGGCCGCCGAGGCCGCGGCCACCGCCTGGGCGTCGGATTGCAGGGCCCGCAGGGTGTCGGCGACGTTCTGGAACGCGGCGATCACCACCGCCTTGTACTGGGCCTGCGCCTGGTTCAGCGTCTCCTCGGAGGCGCGCTGGCGCCGGAACAGGGTGCCGGCATCGAAGAGGGGCTGGGCCACGGTGCCGACGATCCCGTAGAAGGTCGCCGCCGAGGTCGCGAGCTGCGCGATCTTCACCGCGCTGGTTCCGCCATTGGCGGTGATGTTGAATTGCGGCAGGCGATTGGCCACCGCCACGCCGACATCGGCGCTGGCCTGCTGCACCGCGGCCTCCGCCGCCTTCACGTCGGGGCGCTGCTGCACCAGGCGCGAGGGCAGGCTCACCGGCAGCCGGGTGGGCAGCCGCAGGGTGTTCAGGGTGAAGGTCTGGGCGACCTCCTCGCTCGGGAGCCGGCCCACCAGGGCGGTGAGCAGGTTGCGCTGGATGGCGAGCTGCTTCTCCAGGGGCGGCAGCAGCTGCATCGAGACCGAGAGCGCGGCCTGCTGCTGCACCACGTCGGCCCCGGCGATCTGCCCGAGGGAGAGCTGCTTGTTGTAGAGATTCAGGACGTCGGTCTGCGCCTGGATCACCCGCTTGGTCGCGTCGATCTGCGCGCGCAGCGACGCCTCCTGGATCGCCGCCAGGACCACGTTGGCGGTGAGCGAGAGATAGGCCGCCTCGAGCTGGAAGCGCTGGTTCTCGGCCTGGGCCTCCAACGATTCGATCTGGCGCCGGTTGCCGCCGAACACGTCCGGGACGAACGAGACCGTCACCTGCGGGGTGTAGAGGCTGTAGAACAGCTGGCGCTGGTCGTTGAGCGGGCTCTGGAGGGCGCCGCCGGGCACCTTCTGGCGCGAGCCGAGGCCGTTGCCGGTCACCACCGGGAACAGGGTGCCGCGCTGGGCCTCGACGTTCTGCTGGGCGATCCGCAGGGCGGCCTGGGCGGCGTCGAGATTCGGGTTGTTGGCGAGCGCCTCCTCCACGAGGCGGTTGAGGGCCGTCGAGTGGAACAGGGTCCACCATTGCCCCGGCACGTCGGCCCCGGCGACGAAGTTCTGGTCGGCCGAGCCGCCCTGCTTCGTCGCGATGTTGTCGGTGGCGCTCGGGTTGGCGAGCGGCTCCTTCGTGTAGCGGGTCACCGGCGGGGGGGCGGGCGGCACGAAGTCGGGGCCGGCGATGCAGCCGGACAGGACGGCCGCGAGAGCCGTCACGCCGGTCGTGCGCAGGAGGGTCGCCAAGGGCCGGCCGGGATTCGTGTCGCGTCGCATCGTCTGGCCGATCCCGTCCGCCTTTCGTTCCGCGTAGAGGCGACGGCGCGCTCCCCGAGTCAACGCGGGCGCAGCGGCGGACACGATGCTTTTACCCGGATGTGTCGTGCGCATCACGCCTGCGCCTTGTGCGCCGCCGCATGGGCGGCCGCGTGAGGGCGGCCCTCGGGCGCCGGCTGGCGGCGCGAGAACAGCGAGATCAGGATCGGCACGATCACCAGGATCAGGTTCGGGGCGAGCAGGATGCCGCCCACCACCACCAGGGCCAGCGGCTTCTGCACCTGCGAGCCGATGCCGGTGGAGATGGCCGCCGGCAGCAGCCCCACGCAGGCGGCCACGCAGGTCATCATCACCGGGCGCATCCGCACGTTGGCGGCGTGCCAGACGGCGGCCCCCCGCTGCCAGCCCTCGTCGAGGAGCTGGTTGTAATAGGAGAGCAGGATCACCCCCTCCATGGTCGAGATGCCGAACAGGGCGATGAAGCCGATCGCCGCCGAGATCGAGAACGGCGTCATGGTCAGGAACAGGGCGAAGATGCCGCCGATCATCGCCATCGGGATCACGCTGAGGGTCAGCAGCATGTCGGTGACGGAGGAGAAGTTGACGTAGAGCAGCAGGGCGATGAGCGCGATGGTCACCGGCACCACGATGGTGAGCCGCTGCACCGCGTCCTGCAGGTTGGTGAACTGGCCGACCCATTCGAGGTGGAAGCCCGTCGGCAGGGTCACCTCCCGGGCGATGCGGGCCTGCGCTTCCAGCACCGCGCCGCCGAGGTCGCGACCGCGCACCGAGAACTTCACCGGGATGTAGCGCTCCTGGTTCTCGCGGTAGATGAAGGCCGCGCCGGAGACGAGCTCCACGGTGGCGATCTCCGAGAGCGGCACCTGGACGATGCCGCCGGCCGGGTTGGTCGCCCCGATGGTGATGTTGCGGATGGTGGCCAGGCTGCTGCGATAGGAGGCCGCCAGGCGCACCCGCATGGGGAAGTGCCGGTCGGAGCCGTATTCGTAGAGGTCGCCCGCGGTCTGGCCGCCGATGGCCGCCTGGACGGTGGTGTTCACGTCGCCGGGGGCGAGGCCGTAGCGGGCGGCCTTGCGCCGGTCGATGTCGATGCGCACGGTCGGCTGCCCGAGGGAGGCGAAGACCGAGAGATCGGCGATGCCGGGGATGCCGGCGAGCGACGCCTTGATCGCCTCGGCGGTGCGGGTCAGCTCGTTCAGGTCGTTGCCGTAGATCTTGACCGAGTTCTCGCCCTTCACCCCCGAGGCCGCCTCTTGGACGTTGTCCTCGATGTATTGCGAGAAGTTGAACTCGATGCCGGGGAACGCCTCGTCGAGCTTGCCCGAGAGGTCGCGCACCAGGGTCTCCTTGTCCATGCCCTTGCGCCAGGCATCGATGGGCTTCAAGGGCGCGAGGATCTCGACGTTGAAGAAGCCGGTGGCGTCGGTGCCGTCGTCGGGGCGGCCCTGGTGCGACAGCACGGTGACCACCTCCGGCACCTCGGCGATCATCTTGCGCAGGCGCTCCACGTAGGCGTTGCCGGCCTCCAGGGAGATCGAGGCCGGCATCGTGCCGCGGATGTAGAGGTTGCCCTCCTCGAGCTTGGGCAGGAATTCGAGGCCGAGCGTCCGGGCGGCGATGGCCGAGGCGCCGAGCACCGCCGCCACCACGAGGAGCGACAGCACCTTGTTGCGCAGGCCGAAGCGCAGGATCAGCACGTGTCCGAAGCGCAGCAGGCGCACCACCAGGGTGTCGCGCTCCTCCACGTGCTTGGGCAGGATCAGCGCCGAGAGGGCGGGCGAGACCGTGAAGGTGGCCAGCAAGCCGCCGCCCAGCGCGTAGGCGTAGGTCTTGGCCATCGGCCCGAAGATGTGGCCCTCGACGCCGGTCAGGGTGAAGAGCGGCAGGAAGCCGACGATGATGATCGTCGCCGAGAAGAAGATCGCCCGGTTCACCTCGGCGCCGGCCAGCGCGATGGTGCCGAGCCGGCCGGTGAGGCCGCCGGGCGGAATCTGCCCCTCCCCGTGCTCGGGTTCGGCCACGTGCCGGAACACATTCTCGACCATGATCACGGTGGCGTCGACGATGAGGCCGAAATCGATGGCGCCCAGCGACAGGAGGTTGGCCGAATCCCCGCGCAGCACCAGGATCAGGATGGCGAAGCCCAGCGCGAAGGGGATCGTCGCCGCCACGATGATCGCGCTGCGCAGGCTGCCGAGGAACAGCCACTGCACCACGAAGACCAGCACCACGCCGAAGACGAGGTTGTGCATCACCGTGTGGGTGGTGGTGTGGATGAGGCCGCTGCGGTCGTAGATGCGCTCGATCTTCACCTCGGGCGGCAGGATGCCGCTGGCGTTGATCTTCTCGATCTCCGCCTCCACCAGCCGGAGGGTCGGCAGGCTCTCGCCGCCGCGGCTCATGAGGACGATGCCCTCGACGATGTCGCTCTGGCCGTCATGGCCGACGATGCCGAGGCGGGGTGCGTTGGAGACGCGGATCTCGGCGACGTCGCGCACCAGCACCGGCACGCCGTTGACCTGGGTCAGCATCGTGTCGCGGATCGCGTCCATGTCGCGGATCAGGCCGATGCCGCGCACCACCGCCGATTGCTCGCCGACATTGAGGGTCTGGCCGCCGACATTGATGCTCGAATTGTTGAGGGCGGTGACGAGCTGGACCAGGGTCAGGCCCTGGGCCTGGAGCCGGGGCAGGTCCACCGCGATCTCGTATTCCTTGGTCTTGCCGCCGAAGGCGGTGACGTCGACCACCCCGGGGATCGCCTTGAAGCGGCGCTGCAGCACCCAATCCTGCAGGGTCTTGAGCTCGGTGGAGGAATACCCCGCCGGCCCGGTCACCTTGTAGCGCATGATCTCGCCCACCGGGCTGGTCGGCGAGATCTGCGGCTGGGCGCCGTTGGGAAGGGGCGGCAATTGCGACAGGCGGTTGAGCACCCGCTGCAGGGCTTCCTGGTAGGTGAAGGCGTAGTTGAACTGGATCTTCACGTCGGACAGGCCGAACAGCGAGATCGTGCGCACCACGGTGGCGTTGGGGATGCACGCCAGCTGCACCTCGAGGGGGATCGTGATGTAGCGCTCGATCTCGTCGGCGGACTGGCCGGGATTCTGCGTGATCACGTCGACCAGCGGCGGCACCGGGTCGGGATAGGCCTCGATGTTCAGCTGCGTGTAGCTGGCATAGCCGAGCGCCAGCATCGCCAGGAACATCAGGAACACCAGCACGCGCTGGCGCAGGGCGAAGACGATCAGGCTGTTCATCGCGCGTCGATCATGGTCGGCCGGTCAGGGATGGGACGTCTCGGACTCGGGCGGAGCGTGCGCGAGCGATGCGGTGTTTGGAGGACCGTCCCGGGAACCGGTTCCGGGACAACGTTCTGGGGCGTCGATCGCGAAAGGCCCGCGTCCGGGAGCCGGGGAGCGCCGCCCGGGGCCGTGCCTCACGAGGCCTTGTCGCCGCTGGCCGCCCGATCCATGAGGATGGCGCCGCGGGTCACGATCTCCTCGCCGACGCGCAGCCCCTCCCGCACCTGGACCATACCCTGGCTGACGAGGCCCGGGACGATGGTCCGGGCCTCGATGCCGCCATCGGGGCGCGCCACCCAGACCTGGGCGCGGCGCCCCTCGTACACGATGGCGGCGGGACTGACCGCCGGGGACGTCTCGCCCGGACCGGTGAAGATCGTGAAGGTGGCGAACATCTCGGGCTTGAGCACCCGGTCGGGATTCTCGATCTCGCTGCGCACCGAGAGCCGGCGGGTGGCGGCGTCGAGGCTGGCGGCCATGTAATCGACCTTGGCCTTGAAGGTGCGACTGCCCAGGCCCGCCACCCGCGCCTCGACCTCTTGGCCGATCCGCATCTGCGGGACTTCGCTCTCGCGCACATTGGCCACGAGCCAGACCGTGGAGAGGTCCCCGATCACGAAGACCGGATCGGCCGAGGTGCTCAGGTATTGGCCGATGCCGACCTTGCGCTGGACGATGGTGCCGGCGATCGGGGCGCGGATCTGCGTCTCCGGGCTCATCGTGCCGTTCTTCTCGTAGGCGGCGATCTCCGCATCGGACTTGCCGAGGATGCGCAGGCGGTTCTTCACCGCCTCCAGGGCGGCCCGGGCGGTCTTGAGGTCGCTCTGGGCGCCGATCACGTCGTTCTGGGCGGATTGATAATCCTTCAGCGCCACGGCCTTGGCCTGGAACAGCTCCTGCTGCCGGGCCGCGATGGTCTGGTCGAGGGCGAGCAGGGCGGTGGTCTTGGCGATGGTGTTGAGGGCGCCCTGATAATCGCTCTGGGCCTGGACCATGTCGGTGGCCTCCATGGTCAGGAGGACGTCGCCGGCCTTCACCTCGTCGCCCGCCCGCGCCAGGATCCGCGTCACGCGCCCGGCATAGGGGGAGGTCACCGGGACGTTGTCGTCGTCGTTGAGGGCGATGCGCCCCTCGGCGGTGCCCTCCGGCCGGAAGACCAGGGTCTTGACCGGGGCGATGTCGAGGGCGGCGCGCTGGGCCGGATTCGGGCGGAACACGCGGCTGACCGTCTCGGCGCGGCCCACGACGTTGTCCGAGGCGGCGTCGTCGGATCCCCCGCTCAGGCGCTCGCGCAGGTTGGTGGTGAGCCAGCCGGCGAGGTCCGAGGCGCGTCCGGGCCAGACGGCGACCGCCGCCACGAGGCAGATGACCGCGCCCAGGGACAGGACGATCGTCAGGCCGGACCGGTTGCGGCGATGCGGCGCGGTGGCGGGATCGACGCGACCGGCCTGCGATAGGGGTGAGCGTTCGTCTGTCATCCGCGGGTTCTGATCATGATCTCGAGATTGTCCCGGACAGAGGCCGTCGCGCGGCGGGCCTTCCGCGGGGGGAGGTCGTTCGCACGGCGGATCTTTCGTCCGGCGGGTCTTTACGTACGGCCGGTCTTGCGATGGCCTCGAATCGTCACTTGCCCCCGGGATGTGGCGGTCTGACGACGCGGGAGGCCGAACGCCCGGGGGCGTTTCACGAGGACGGCTATCACCTTGCCGCCGAGCCGTACACCGGTTCCATGACACATTTTGGAAGGCGCGGCCGCCGGGGAATCCGCCCCGTCCCGCGGGCTCGGGACACCGTGTTGCGTTCCTCCCCGCCGCGTGCTGTCGTCGGACCATACGGGGGCGCATCGTCGCAAGGCAGGTGCAGGGCACGCGACGGCATCCCGCGCGGCGCGTTTCTCGCTTCTCCGGAGTCCCGGCCGTCCCCTCGGCGGTCCGACCGGGATCCTGTCGCGAGCGCGATGTTTCTCCGGGTCTTGCGAGAGGGCCGCCCGCCTCCCCATCCATCCTGGAACGCGCATCCGTCCTGCCTCGCCCGCGATCCGCCCACGGTAACCCGAACGATGATCAGTGCCTTCGACCTCTTCAAGATCGGCATCGGACCCTCGAGTTCGCACACGGTGGGGCCGATGCTCGCCGCGGCCCGGTTTCGGGATCGGGTGCGCGGCCTCCCCGGCCTCGTCCGCATCCGGGTGGAGATCTTCGGTTCGCTGGCCTGGACCGGGCGCGGGCACGGCACCGACGTGGCGATCTTCCTCGGCCTGCTGGGACACGCGCCCGCGCAGGTCGATCCCGACCGCGTCGCCGGTTACGTGGCGGAGCTGCGGGCGGCCAGGCGCCTCGGCCCCGGCGGCCCCGCCTTCGATCCGGAGGCCGACCTCGTCTTCAACTTCACCGAGCTCCTGCCGCTCCACACCAACGGCATGCGGTTTCGCGCCCACGACGCGCGGGAGGCGATCCGCGACGAGGTGGTGGCCTATTCCGTGGGCGGGGGCTTCGTCGTCACCGGGGCGCAGGCCGCGCCCGGGCAAGGCGACGCCTGCGCGATGCCGTTCGCGAGCGGCGCCGAGCTGCTGGCCCTCTGCGCCCGGACCGGCCTGTCCATCGCCGAGGTCCAGCGCGCCAACGAGGAGGGGCTGCGTGCCCCCGAGGCGGTGGATGCCGGGCTCGACGCGATCCGCGACGCGATGTTCGCCTGCATCGACCGGGGTCTGACCCAGGACGGGGAACTGCCCGGCGGCCTCAAGGTGCGCCGGCGCGCCAAGCGCCTGCACGACGACCTGCAGGCCAGCCGCGCCCTCAATTGCCGCCCGGCCCACGAGATTGTCGACTGGATCAGCCTCTATGCCTTGGCGGTGAACGAGGAGAACGCGGCGGGCGGGCGCGTGGTCACGGCGCCCACCAACGGGGCCGCCGGCATCGTCCCGGCGGTGCTGCGCTACGCCCACGATTCCTGCCCCGGCTGGTCGGAGGCGCGGGGCCGCGACTTCCTGCTGGTGGCCACCGCCATCGGCGGCCTGATCAAGCGCCGGGCCTCGATCTCGGGGGCGGAGGTGGGCTGCCAGGGCGAGGTCGGCTCGGCCGCCGCCATGGCCGCCGCCGGGCTCGCGGCCTTCCTGGGGGGCAGCGCCGAGCAGATCGAGAACGCCGCCGAGATCGCCATGGAGCACCATCTCGGCATGACCTGCGACCCGATCGGCGGCCTGGTGCAGATCCCCTGCATCGAGCGCAATGCCTTCGGGGCCAACAAGGCGGTGGTGGCCGCCTCCCTGGCGCTGCGCGGTGACGGCATCCACCGGGTCACCCTCGACGAGGTGATCGAGACCATGCGGCAGACCGGCGCCGACATGCAGGCCAAGTACAAGGAGACCTCGCTGGGCGGCCTCGCCGTCAACGTCGCCGCCTGCTGAGGGGCGGCGATGCCGGGCGATGGATCGGCCGAACTCGCGCGGGGCGCTGAGCGACGGCCGATCAGGCCGGCTGCGCCGCCAGGTGCCGTTCCACCCGGTCGTACAGATCGTCGAAAGCGTCGCGCTGCTCGCGCAGGTAGGCACGATAGACCGAGCGCGAGGCATCGCGCAGGTCCGCGACGGTCTCGGGCGCCGCGAGGAACGCCGCCAGGTGAGCCACGATCGCGGCCGAGTCCGCGCATTGGTGCGCCGGAACCGGGCTGGCGATGCCCGCGAAGGCATCCGGCGTCCCGATCACCGCGACCCCGTGCGCCAGGGCCTCGATCGTCTTGATCTTCAGCCCGGTGCCGCCGACCATCGGATTGATGGAGATGTCGATCTGCTCATAGAAATGATCGATCTCGTCGACGATCCCCAGCAGGGTGAAGGGCTGGTCGTTCAGGGTTCGCAGCACGTGGCAGATCGGACCGGCGGCGACGAAATCGACGGTGCGGGGGAGATCGACGGTCCTCAGGGCCGCGCAGAATTCCAGGACGGAGGCGACGTTGAAGGGGTTGGCACTCCCGATGTAACCGACCGTCACGCGTCCCGGGACCGCCGCGGCGCGGCGCAGGGTGGGGATCGGACGCGACAGGAAGCCGATCGTCGTCACTTCGGTGGAGGTCCGCTGGCGTAGGAGAACCGCCTCCTCCCTCTGGATCGCCAGGACGATGTCGGCGCGATCCAGTCCCCGCGCTTCTTCCGGGACGCTGGTGTAGTACCAGTCCGGCGCCGCGTTGCGCACATAGAAGTGATCCGCCCGCCCGCCGAAGAGATCATGCGTGTCGATCACCCGCAGGCAATCCGGCGGGAGATGGGCGAAGGCGGCCGAGAGCCAGACGTAGTTGACGAGGCAGAGGTCGAAGTGGCGCGTCGCGCAGAGCTCCGCGATCTTGCCGCCGATGCGCTCGTCGTACCAATCGTCGATCCCGTAGAACGGCCCGAAGCTGCGCCGTTCCCGGAAACCGTCGGGGGGCAGGATGACGACGTCGTCCCAGGCGGCCCGCATGAGGTCGGCGGCGTTTCCGTCCAATCCCTCGGCGGCCCAGTAGAGGAAGGTGATCTGCGCGCCGCGCCGTTGGAACGACCGGCAGAGATCGAAGGCGCGCTGGCGGTTTCCCTGGACGGCCGGATGGGTTGGCATCGGTGCGATGGCGAGGATACGCATGGGTCTCAAAGCCACGAGATGTCGAGGGCGCCGAGGGAACTTCGCAGCTGTCGGTCCAGGGTCGTCGGGATCAGCGGATCCGGTGTCAGGATCGACAGCGTGAATTCGCCCGTGAACTCATGGGACGGGATCAGGGTCCGGATGAGGATCTCGGTGTCGCGGATATCGGCCCGGACGGGCCGCCCATTGACCAGAAAGGACAAGGCGTCTCGTCCGCCCCGCGTCTGCGTGTCGTAGACCGTCATCTGGATCGTCTGCGGGCCGAACCACGTTTGCGGAAGGATGAGGTCGCTGCGGATCGCCGGACCCGTCCAGATCCAGGAATAGTCGCCGTTGTTCTCGGCGTTGTAGAGACCGCGCCCCACGAAGACTTCGGGCCGCACGGTCATCCGCATGTGCCGGGTACTCGGGGCGTTGAAGCGCGGCAGGATCGGCTCCACGGTTTCGGCCCAGTCCAGGAAGATCGGCTCCGGGGCGGTCTCCTGGTGCTCCGCCGGGATCGCCGCGACCAGGAGCGTCGTGGCCTGCGGCGCGCTCCAGTAGGCGAAGGGCCGGATGACGTAGCCGAGGGGCAGGAGCTCGTTCAGGATGTCGGGATCGTTCTGCGCGTAGCTCACGAAGATCGGCCGATCGCGCGCGATCAGCGCGGTCGCGCCGCGCCAGGCCTTGGCTGCGCCGGCCTGCGCTCCGATCGCCACCGCCGTGACATGCGGCAGCAGCAGGCCGACCCGGTCGAGACTGGCGACGAGGCGCGTGTGCGGGCTCGCCCGTCCCGGCAGGAGCATCTCGTCCGGGTCCGCGAAGGCGACCCCGTCGACGGGGTCGAGATCCGGTCCCCCGAGGCAATCCCGCGCGGAGACGAAGCCGATCCGCTCGGGCGCCCCGGCCCCGCAGGATCGCAGGAGGCCGTCGAGGAAGCCGCCGCACCGATCCGTCGACAGGAGGGTGCTGGGGCGGGAGGATCGGGCGATCGATCGGCAGATGGGCTGCCCGAGGAACTGAAGCGCCCGGCTGAATCCGGCCGGCATGATGGTCATGGTTCGCCCGCCATCCGATCGAAGGCGATGGCCCGGGCGGACACGGACAGGATCCGGCGATCGCCGCTGCCCTCGAACGCCATGGGGGATTTCGAGAAGCCCGGCGGCATCGCGACCTCGGCCCAGAGCTGCGGGGTCTCGGATGCGGGCGCGCGCGCTTCCAGGATCCAGCGCTGGTAGGGCTTGCCGGTCTCCCGGAACGTGCCGGGCAGCGTCTCGTCATTCACCCGGAGCGTGAGCGCCTGGGCCTCCCCCGGAACGTGACTCTCGCCGATGACCGTGATCTGCCGCGCGATCCGCGGCTTCAGATGCGCCCGCAGGCCCGGGGTCCGGCCTCCCCAGCGGTACCACGCCTCCTGGCCGCCTTCCGGCTTGTGCCATCCACGCCCGTCGATCTGGCCGGCGATATGGTAGGCGGCCGCCACCGGCAGGGCATCCGGGGCGGCGGTTCCGGAGAGATGGGCATCCGCGAAGGACAGGCTGGTCAGGGAGAGGCTCTCGGCCAGCACCTCCTCCTCGACATAGGCGAAACCCGGCCTGATCGTCAGCTGGTCGAGGCGCGGGAGCTGCTGCGCCGGCGCCGTGAGATGGCCGGTGAAGGTCCAGGCTCCGTGCGCGTCGATCTCGAACCGGCCCAGGACCGGGAAGCCGGAAACGTCGAATTGCCAGGCCAGCAAGGCTTGGGCGGAGGTCGCGCCGACGCCGCGGACGACGAGCGTCTGCAGCCGGCCGGCCGGAACCGGCAAGGCGATGGCGATGGCCTGGGTGATCGTCGCCCGCGCGATGCCGGAGGCATCCGCCACCCGGCTGATCGTTCCGCCGAGCAGAGGCAGATCGTCGTCGAAGAGCAGCGCGACCGGTGCCGATGCCGGGCGGACCGGTCGGGTGGCGGGATGCGCGACGAGCACCGGCAGGACCGGGTCGGCCCGGTCCGACTCGCCCGTCGCGGGGCGCTGCGCCAGCACTTGCGCGCGCATGAGGTCGAGCTCCTGCTCGACCGTGTCGCGATAGATCGCCAACAGCATGTCGACGCGATCGAGGACCTGATCGGACAGGATCTCGATGAGCCCGTCGGTGTTCTGCGCCGCCGGCAGGATCGCGACCTGGCGCTGTAGGTCGGCCACATGCCGGGTCAGCGCGGCGATCGCCTGGATGGCCCCGCCGGCGGAGGCCGGTCCGAAGGTCAGCGGCCCCCCCGCGAGGGTGAGGTTTCCGATCGCCGCGGTGATCTCGTGGAGCTTTCCGTCCAGGACATCGTGCGGAAGCGGGGCCGTGAACAGCCAGCCGCTGACCACCCGGCCCTCATGCTCGATGTGACCGGACGGGATCAGCGTGTGGGAAAGCGGCCTGCCGTCATAGGCAAGGCTCAGGTCGGGCTTCGAGGCGGGGGACGTGAGGTCGGCGACCCAGCCCCGGACCGCCCCGTCCTGGATTCCGTCGATCCGCCCGGCGAGGCTGCGCGTGAGGCGAAGCCGTTCGAGGATCTCGCGGTCGGAGATGATCAGGGGCGATCCGATCGCCTCGGCGGTTCCGGCGAGGTAGGCCTGCAGGGTGAACGGACCGGTCCCCTCGGGAAGGAGACTGAGCGTGGCCTCGAAGGCGTGACAGCCATTGCCCTTGTGACGCAGGGCGAGATCCCGGTCGAAGAGGTCCGCCCGCACGGTGCCGACGCGCAGGGAGCCGATATGGAGGTCGACATCGATGGGGTCGTAGGGCCGCCCCTGATCCCAGGCCCAGCCGACGATCCGGTCGGCGCGAACACCGATCAGCGCGCCCTCGTAGACCGTTCCCGCTTTGGCATTGTCCGTCATCTGCTCAACCGCCGGCAAGGTGATGTTTGGGGAGGTGACGACCCGCGGGGCGGACTGCCCCGGAAGCGGCGTCGTCAGGGTTCGATCGCCCCGGAGGGGCCGCGCTGCCGCAGCCCCCGTCGTGGCTTTGGTGGGGGCGGGCCGGCCGTGGGGGCCTCCTCGAGCATCCAGCGGCCGTCTTCCGGAACGATGCGCATCACCCGGGAGGGCTCCAGACCCTGGCGCGGGGCCAGGACGGTGAAGTCCGAGGTTTTGATGCCGGTGACCACCCGCCGCAAGGGCTGGGCGAACGCATCGTCGGCCCTCTCGAAATCCGGCATCATCTCGTCCTGCGTGAAGACGCGGACGCAGCCGCATCCCATGCGCTCCAGGAGGGATTCGGCCTTCCATCCGGCCGCGCGCGCGTGGCCGACATATTCCAGGGTGAGGCTCGCGCCGCGCCGGAGGTGAGGCGACACCTGTCGCACCAGCGCTTCGGCCTGGGTCACGCTGGCCTCGGCCGGCAGGATGCACAGCAGGGCGTCGAACGTCCCCGCCCCCAGATCCCCCGCCAGGACCGTCTCGAGGGAGGCGCTCGCGATCGCGTCCGCCGGCCACCCGAAGAGGGCCGACAGGAGGCGCGGGGCGCTTCCCTCCGGATCGATGCAGAGCAGGCGCGGGCGACGATCCGGGTCCCAGACCGGCGCGGCGCTGTAGCGCCACCAATCGCTCGACGCATCGAGCACCGTCCGCTCCCCGCCCGCGAGACCGCGCGCCACCCGGGCGACGCGCCGTCCGAGAACCACCGGAGACGAACCCGTCCGGGCCGGGCGCAGGCGCGGCGTGGCCGCGAGGATGTCGTGATAACGCTGCGCCGAGGCCCGTGCGGTCCAGGTCTCGGCCAGGGCGCGGGCTTCGGCGGCCAGGGCCTCCCGTCGGGCGGGCGACCGGATCAGGCCGCCCAGGATCGCATCGAGGTCCCGCTCCAGATCGGGGCCGAAGCGCACCTTGGCGACGCTGTGGTCCGGCATTTCGCCGATCGGGCCATGGTCGAGCACGATACAGGGCCGCCCGAAACCCATGGCGCGGGTCAGGGTGCCCGACGATTCGCCCCCGGTGGGATGGCGCAGATTCACGATCAGGTCGGTGGCGGCGAGGTGGAGGAAGAAATCGTCCTCGCTCAGATAGTCCGTCACGACGATCCGATCCCCGAGCCCGCTGTTCCGGATGTCCGCGTCGACGTCGTATTCGTGGATCCGGCGCTCGCCCGCCAGGACGAAGCGGAAATCCGGCAGCGTGTCCTGCAGCCGCGCCAGGCTCTTCAGGACGCGGTCGATGAGTTTGGGCCGGGTGATGAAGCCCAGAGCCGTGACCAGGACCGCGTCCTGCGGCAGGCCGAGCCGGCTGCGGGCCTCGGAGCGGGTGACCCGTCTCGCCTCGGCCACGCGGGGCGAGACGTGGTGCGGCATGTAGTGGACCGGCAGGCCCGGACGGCGGGAGGCCGCCTTGAACTGGCTGTAGCGGCTGTGGACGACCAGGGCGGATGCGCGGGCGAGGACCGGGCCGTTCAGGGCCAGCGTGCTGCTCATGAAGCGGCCGCGCAGGCCCCGGGTCAGGAAGCGGGCCGCGAGCCTGTCTCCGAACCGGCCGTGATCGTGCTGCGCCCAGGCCCGGTAGGTCTCCCGGTCCCCGAGCGGAAAGCTGGACGTCTCCAGCAGGTAACCGAGACCGTAATCGTGGAGCACCACGAGGCCGGGCCGGCGCGCGAGGAGCGGCAGGGCGTAGGCATGATCCGGGTTGTTGCCGATGTGATAGATGAAATGGGCGTCGTCGAGGGTCCTGTCCCGCAGGACCTCCGACGCTCGCAGGACGGTGACCGGCGCGCCCTTCAGATCGGGCGCCGCCTGATCGTCGCCGATGATGCCGAATGTGGTGAAATCCGCCTGGTGATACGGGAGAAGCTCGGCCGTGAAATCCGCGATGCCGTTCTGTGTGGGCGGCAAGGGACTGACGACGGCAAGCTTGGGACGCATGAAAAACCCGTACAGCGCGCGATGGCGCGGATCGATCGAGGGGGCGATACCCGTTCCGGGATGCGACGACACCAGGTCCGGCATCTGCCCGTCGGTATGGGGTCGTTCAAACCGTGATCCGACGTCGGTCCGGGAACGCTCTTCCGGTCAGACGCGAACCGAAGGAACAATTTCCAGAAACACACCGAAGATGGCTGCTCCGCCCTCGACCTTGGGGATTGCCGAGGGCATTCGCCGTAACCGAATGAGAGAATCAATACAAACTATCTTATGAGTGTTCTGTTCAAAATGCGAACAGTTTGCTCGAAATCCGAATGGCGGACCCGGACACAGGCGTGCTTCCGCCCCGGATGGGTCATCCGGTGCCCCCATCGGCCAAGGGGATGGCCGGCTTGAAAGCGACTGACTGAGGTTGATTGTGTCTTGAAAAGACGGAATGGCGCGCCCGAAAGGATTCGAACCTCTGACCCCCAGATTCGTAGTCTGGTGCTCTATCCAGCTGAGCTACGGGCGCGTACCTGACTTCGGTCTACTCTATACTGCAAAGGCGGAATGGCGCGCCCGAAAGGATTCGAACCTCTGACCCCCAGATTCGTAGTCTGGTGCTCTATCCAGCTGAGCTACGGGCGCCTGCCTGCCCGGGCCGACTGTGTGCCGCCCCGGTTGCGAGGCGGTGTCTAGAACCTCCGTTTCGGCTTGGCAACCCTCCCCCGGCGAGTTTTTCCAAGCCACCTCAACATCTCCGGCCGGACGGCCGCGACGCGCGCTTCGCAGGTCCGTTTCCGGCCCTGCGCGAGGCCGTGCGCCAGGGGATGAAAGGGTTTCGTCCGCCTGCTCCGGGCGCCGGCGCAGTGTCGTAAGGCTATATTTCGATCTTCCTGAGATGCCAGAAATGGCTTTTGTGCTTTAAACTCGGATAGATCGAAAAAACGTGACGTTTATTTCTTTTGTCATGTTTGATTTTGGTTCCGCCGACCGCGAAAAATCACATCTCGGCGGTGGCGATCCGCGGGGATGGGTGCTTTCCTTGGAACGGTTTGCGCGTCGATGGGATTGATATCGGCTATTTCGATCCTGAAGGAGAATGCCGTGAAACGGTCCCTGACCACCCTCGCCCTGCTGACGCTTCTCGGTTCGGCCCCGGCGCTCGCCCAGACCACGGTGACCGGCACGCCCGCGCCCGACGCCAAATCCAGCGCCACGTCCGGTGGCCAGGAGGCGGTGACCCGCCCCAACACCGACAAGCCCGATGCGACCAAGCCCGACGCCGCCCATGCGGCCAAGCACGCCAAGCTCGAGGAAGGCGCCAACAGCTTCACCGAGGCCCAGACCCATCACCGCCTCACCGAGGCCGGCTACAAGGACGTCAAGGGCCTGACGAAGGACGCCAAGGGCATCTGGCGCGCCGACGCGCTGCTCGACGGCAAGCCGGTCAAGGTCGGCGTCGACTTCAAGGGCAACGTCGCGGCCCAGTAGGGTCGCCACCCGCCGAGATGCCCCCGAACCCGTCAGGAGATCATCCCATGACCCAGCAAACCATCACCGCCCTCTACGACGATTACGACGCCGCCAGCAGCGCCGTGGCCAAGCTCGAAGCCGCCGGCATCCCGCATGGCGACATCAGCATCGTCAGCAGCAACGAAGGCGACCGGCACAAGGACCGGATTCCGGCGTCCGGCGCGGTCGCCCACGGTGAGACCGCCGAGAGCGCGACCACCGGGGCCGGCACCGGGGCCACCCTCGGCACCGTCCTGGGCGGCGCCGCGGGTCTGCTCACCGGTCTCGGGCTTCTGGCCATTCCGGGCGTGGGTCCGGTGGTGGCGGCCGGTTGGCTCGTCGCCACGGTGACGGGCGCCGGGATCGGCGCCGCCGCCGGCGGTCTCGTGGGCGGTCTGACCGGCGCGGGCCTGAGCGAGACCGATGCCCAGACCTACTCGGAGGGCGTCCGCCGGGGCGGCACCCTGGTGACGGCCCGGGTCCATGACGCCAACGCGCCCAAGGTCATGGACATCCTCGAGGAGCACGGCTCCATCGACCTGGACGAGCGGGCCGAGAACTGGCGCGCCGAGGGCTGGACCGCGCCGCAGGCCTCCGCTTCCCCCACGCCGGGCGCCCTCACCGGGTCGGTCGACGGCCGTCCCCGCGTGCGGTCCTACCCGAACACGCCGGTCTGATCCTGTCGCGGCGGTGCCGTCCCGCGCCGCCGCGATCGTGATGCGTTGGCGCACCCCGGGGGGCGACTCCCGGGGCGTTTTCGCGCGCGCTGACCGGATCCCGGCATGACGTCGCACCCGCCCGTCGGGGCAGGTGCGTTCACCGCAGAGTATTGAACGAGGAAAGGGTGGGTCCCGGAGCCGAAGCTCCGGGTTCTGTTTCGACGGTTACCCTACCGCAAGATGCTTACGCCGCGAGGCGGGCATCCATGACAACGTTATCGTTGGCATTTAGAGTTTTGGCCAA
>JAKONB010000041.1 GCA_022702195.1 Beijerinckiaceae bacterium
CGGCCCGGCGTGTCCGGGCTGCACGACCTCCATATCTGGCCGATGAGCACCACCGAGATCGCGCTCACCGCGCATCTGGTCATGCCGGCGGGCCACCCCGGCAACGCCTTCCTGCTCGCCGTCTCGGACGACCTGCGCACCCGTTTCGGCATCGCGCACGCGACCCTGCAGATCGAGGGGACGGACGGCCCGGCCTGCACGCTGGCCCAGGAGTGCCGGGTGTGAGGAAAGCCTTCGTCGTCGGGCATCCGATCGCCCATTCGCGCTCGCCGCTGATCCACGGCCATTGGCTGGCGGAGCACGGCATCGCCGGAACTTACGAGCGCCGCGACGTGGCGCCGGAGGCCTTCCCGGATTTTCTCCGGCGCTTGCGGGAGCATGGTTTCGTGGGCGGCAACGTCACGATCCCGCACAAGGAGGCGGCCTTCCGGCTCGTGGACGTGCTGACGCCGCGCGCGGAGAAGATCGGCGCGGTCAACACTCTGTTCTTCGATGCGCAGGACCGCCTGTGCGGCGACAACACCGACGCGCCGGGCTTCGTCGCCCATCTCGACCAGAGCCTTGGCGGCGATTGGCCGGACAGGGCGGGGGGCACCGCCGTGGTGCTGGGGGCCGGCGGCGCGGCGCGGGCCATCGTGGTCGGGCTGGTCGAGCGCGGGCTGACCCGCATCCGCGTCGCCAACCGGACCCGGGACCGGGCCGAGACCCTGGCCGCCCTCGATCCGGACCATGTGACGGCGGTGGACTGGTCCGAACTGCCGGAGGCACTCGGCCAGGCCGGCCTCCTGGTGAACACCACCGCGCTGGGCATGACCGGCCACGCGCCGCTCGCCATCGACCTCGCGCCGCTTCCCTCCGGCGCGGCGGTGGCCGACATCGTCTACGCGCCGCTGGAGACCCCGCTCCTGGCGCAGGCGCGGGCGCGGGGCCTCGCCACGGTCGACGGCCTCGGGATGCTGCTGCATCAGGCGGTGCCGGGCTTCGCGCGCTGGTTCGGCGTGCGGCCCGAGGTGACGCCGGCCCTGCGGAGCACGATCGTGGCGGATCTCGGATGAGTGGGCCGGCGCGACGGGCGGGGCCGTTCGTCCTCGGGCTCACCGGGTCGATCGGCATGGGCAAATCCGCCACGGCCGCGATGTTTCGCGACCAGGGCATCCCGGTCCACGACGCCGATGCCGCCGTCCACGCCCTCTACGGGCCGGGGGGCGCCGCCGCCGCCGCGATCGGCTCGGCGTTTCCGGGGACCCTCGGCCCCGACGGCGCGGTGGATCGCCCCCGCCTGCGGGCGGCGGTGCTCGCGGACCCCGCGCGTCTGGCCGCCCTCGAGGCCATCGTGCATCCCCTGGCCCGGGCGACGGCGCGCGATTTCCTCGCCGCCCACGAAGACGCGCCCCTCGTGCTCCTCGACATCCCGCTCCTGTTCGAGACCGGGGCGGCGGCGCGCTGCGACGCGGTCCTGGTCGTCACCGCCCCCCCGGAGGTCCAGCGTGCCCGCGTCCTCGCCCGGCCCGGCATGGACGCGGCCAGCTTCGCGGCGATCCTGGCCAAGCAGATGCCCGATGCCGAGAAGCGCGCCCGGGCGGATTTCGTGATCGATACCAGCCTGGGCTTCGACCATGCGCGCGGCCAGGTGGCCGAACTCGTCGCCCGCCTGGCGCCACCGCCCGCGCCTTGACCCCGACACATCGCCGGCCATGCTGGGAGCCGAGACTTCCAGAGCCCCCAGGGACCCGTCGATGTTGCGCGAGATCGTCCTCGATACCGAGACCACCGGCACGGATGCCAAGAACGGCGACCGGCTGATCGAGATCGGCTGCGTCGAGCTGATCAACCACGTCCAGACCGGGGCGTCCTTCCACAAATACGTCAACCCGACTCGGCCGGTCTCGCAGGGCGCTTTCGCGGTGCACGGGCTCTCCGACGCCTTCCTGGCCGACAAGCCGCTCTTTGCGGACATCGTCGACGAGTTCCGGGCCTTCTGCCGGGATTCGCCCCTGGTGATCCACAACGCGCCGTTCGACGTCGGCTTCCTCAACATGGAATATGCCCGGCTCGGGGCCGCCGCCCCGCCGCCGATCGACCTCGCCGACGTCATCGACACCCTGCAGCTGGCCCGGCGCAAGCATACGGGTGCGGCCAACAACCTGGACGCCCTGTGCTCGCGCTACGGCATCGACACCACCCGGCGCACCAAGCACGGGGCGCTCCTCGACGCGCAGATCCTGGCGGAGGTCTATGTCGAGCTGCTCGGCGGCAAGCAGACCAGCCTCGGTCTGGCCGTCGCCGAGACCGATCGCGGCCCCACCCTGGACGAGATCGCCGCCGCGTCGCCGAGCGCCGGGCCGCGGACCTTGCGCCACCGCCTGACGCCGGACGAGGCCGCCCGGCACGCCGCCTTCCTGGCCACCCTCGGCCCCCAGGCGGTCTGGCGCGACTATGTCGGCGAGGACGGCTCCACCGGCTGAGCGCGGCGCGGATCGGCCCCCCGCCATTGCGCGCTGCGTTGCACCCTCCTGCATGTTGCAATGCAGCAAGGAGCCGCCATATACCATCCAACGGGATGGTGTGGGGAGGGTGCGTTGCTGGAACTCATGGATAAGCCGAAGGCTCCGATCCGGGTCTGCGACAGCGAGAAGATCACCATCAATCTCGGTTTCGTCGATCTCGGCCATGTCGACCTCCTCGTCGCCGAGGGCCTCTACGCCAATCGGAGCGACTTCATCCGCACCGCCGTCCGCAACCAGGTGGAGCGGCACGCGGAGGTGACGCGTCAATCCGTCGCCCGCAAGGGCGTCGAACTCGGATCCCGCCGCTACGAGCGGGCCGAACTGGAAACGGCGCGCCGCGCCGGTGAACAAGTGGACATTCGGGTGCTCGGCCTCGCCAGCATCGCTCCCGACGTCACCCCCGAACTCGCGCGGGCCACCATCGCCTCCATCGAGGTGCTGGGCTGCCTGCAGGCGAGCCCGGCGGTCAAGGCCGCCCTGGCCGACCGTCTGCGCTGAGCCGCGACTCCCGCGCGATCCCGAACTCGGACCGCTCGACCCTTCGTCGAGCCTGAAAGTGACGACAGCCATGGCCGACCAACCGAACCGGATGCAGGATCGTCTCGCCGACATGATGGAGGCGACCCGCCTCACGGCCGCCGGACGCCTGCAGGACGCGACGACGCTGCTGCAACGTGGCTTCCACGGCGCGCCCGCGCCGCAGACCGCGGACGCGACGCCCCGGACCATCGACCTCACCGCCGAGCGGATCGAGGACAGGCACACGTCCCACCGTGAGGAGACCGGCCGCGCCGGCCTGCTGCCCGAGGGCCTGCGCAAGGTGGTGGAGACCGTCACCCGCGGCGTTGCCCCGGTGCTCGAGGGCCTGAAGGGCGGCGGCCTCGCCGAAGGGTTCGGCGGTGGCGGTTTCGGCAGGCCCTCGCATCGGCCGTCCCCCGCCGGGGAGGGCGGCGCCTTCGTCGAGCGCGCCTTCTCCAATTCTCAAGGCGCGCGCGACTACAAGCTGTTCATCCCCGAGGGGATCGGCGCGAACCGCCCCCTGGTGGTGATGCTGCACGGCTGCACCCAATCCCCCGACGATTTCGCCGCCGGCACCGGCATGAACGAGCTGGCCGTGGCCCAGGGCTTCTACGTGGCCTATCCGGGCCAGAGCGGTCGTGCCAACGGCCAGCGCTGCTGGAACTGGTTCCAGCCGGGCGACCAGGGCCGCGATTCGGGCGAGGCCGGCATCATCGCCGGGCTGACCCGCGCGATCATGGCCGAGCACAAAATCGATCCGCGCCGGGTCTACATCGCGGGTCTCTCGGCGGGCGGTGCGGCCGCCGCCAACATCGCCCGGGCCTATCCGGATCTCTACGCCGGGGTCGGCATTCATTCCGGCCTCGCCGCGGGCTGCGCCCGCGACGTCTCGACGGCACTCTCGGTGATGCGCCTCGGCCCGGCGGCCTCCAAGGATTGCGACACCGGTCCGATCAACACGCCCACCATCGTCTTCCACGGGGAGAGCGACGGCACCGTCCATCCGAGCAACGGCGAGCAGGCTTTGGCCCAGGCCGGCATCGCCGGGTTGAAGCCCCAGGTGGCGGAGGCGGTGAGCCCCGGCGGCCTCGCCTATCAGCGCACCCGCTACGCCGATGCCCGGGGCCGGGTCACGGCGGAGAGCTGGGTGGTGCGCGGACTCGGCCATGCCTGGTCGGGGGGAAGCGCGTCGGGCAGTTACACCGATCCGCGCGGCCCGGACGCCTCGCGCGCCATGATCGACTTCTTCATGGAGCACCCGCTCGCCTGAGCGAGGCCACGGCCTATCCGGCGGCGACGTTGTCAATGAGACGTGTCGCCCCGAGATAGGCGGCGGCCAGGATCCGCACCGGGCCGGTTCTAAGGTCCGACACCGGTGCGAGGCTGCCGGCATCGCGGATCTCGAGATACTGGATCGGCCCGAACCCGGCCGCTTCGAGGACGGTGCGGCCCTCCGCCACCAGCGCCTCGGCCGGCTCCCCCGCGTTCAGCCCCGCGGCGATGCGGGTCAGCACGGCGTGGAGGCGTGGGGCGCGGGCGCGCTCCTCGGGCGTGAGGTAGCGGTTGCGGGAGGACAGGGCGAGGCCGTCCGCTTCACGCAGGGTCGGCACGCCCTCGATCAGCACCGGGATGTCGAGGTCGCGCATGGCCCGGCGGATCACCTGGAGCTGCTGGAAATCCTTCTCGCCGAACAGGGCGACGTCGGGCTGCGCCTGATTGATCAGCTTGGTCACCACGGTGGCGACGCCGGAGAAATGTCCTGGCCGGAACCCGCCGCACAGGCCCTCGCTCACCCCGTCCACCGCGATCCGGGTGGAGAAGCCGGCGGGATACATGACCGCCGCGTCGGGCAGATAGGCGGCGTCGACACCGGCCTCGGCGAGCAGCGCCAGATCGCTGGCCGTGTCACGCGGATAGCGCAAGAAATCCTCGTTGGGTCCGAACTGGGTCGGGTTGACGAAGATGCTGGCCACCACCCGGTCGCCGATCGCCCGCGCCTGTGCCACCAGGGCGAGATGACCGGCATGGAGCGCGCCCATGGTCGGGACCAGCACGATGCGGTCGCCCACGGCCCGCCACGCCGCCACCTGCGCCCGCAAGGGAGCGACCGCGTCGAAGACCGAAAGAGGGAAGGCGGACACGGCACGAACTCCGGAACGGTTGAGCCCGGCAGACCTAATCGTCCCGTCGCGGCGATGCCAGCCTTCTCACGGGCAATAGGGCAGAAGCGGCCGGCCGTAGGGATCGTCGACGCCGAGGGGCGGGGTGAATCCGTAATAGCTCGGCTTGCCGAGGCC
>JAKONB010000044.1 GCA_022702195.1 Beijerinckiaceae bacterium
TCCGGCACCGCCGCCTTGATCGGGGGCAGGAGCGCGTTGATCGCCGGGATGAAGTTCTCCTGCGGCAGCCCCTTGAGCCGCTCGGCGGCTCCGGACTCGGCGATCGCCTTGGCGACATCCGGCTGCGCGATCTCGGCGCAGGGGGCCGTTCCGGCCAGCATCGTCTCGGTGGCGGCGCGGGACTTGGCGACGATGCCCCGTTCGGTGATCACCGGGGCGGCGTTGCCCCAGGCGTTGCGCACGTAATCGGTGACGTCGGCCACCTCCTCGTCGGTCATGCCGGCCCCGATGGCTGGCATCGGCGCGTAGCCGTTCTGGGCACCGAGCCCGCCGAGGATGACGCGGATCACCGTCTCGGGTCCCTTCGCCTGGACCGAGGAATTGCCGGCGAGCGCCGGGATCGCCCCCTCGACGCCCTTGCCGTCCGGCTTGTGGCAGGAGGAGCAGTAGCTGAGATAGGTACCCGCCCCGGGCGCTCCGGCGGCGTTGAAGGATTGCAGATCCTTGACCTTGTAGCTCTCCTTGGCTTTCTGGGTGCGCAGGTAGGCGACCATCGCCTTGAGGTCGGCATCGGTCATCTTGGAGAGGGATTCCTCGATGGTCTGGCGCATCGGGCCGGCGGCGACCCCCGGCAGCGTGCCCGGCGCCGTGCCGGTCTTCAGGTAGGTCACCACCTGATCGTCGCTCCAGGCCCCGATGCCGCTATGGTCATCGGGGGTGATGTTGGGCGCGTACCAGCCGTCGATGACGCCACCGCCGAGCTTGCCCGCCAGGCCGCTGTTGCCGACGATCTTGTTGGCGTTGTGACACATGCCGCAATGGCCGAGCCCCTCCACGAGATAAGCGCCGCGATTGACCTCGGCGCTCGCCTGCGGGTCGGGCTGGAACTCGCCCGCCGTGAAGAAGGCGGTCCGCCAGGTGATGAGCGCGGTGCGGATGTTGAAGGGGAACGGGATCTCGGAGGGCTGGCGCGGCTCGTGCACCGCCGGCAGCGACTGCAGATAGGCGAAGATCGCGTCGGCATCGGCGCGCGTGACCTTGGTGTACCAGGCGAACGGGAAGGCGGGGTAGAGGTAGGAGCCGTCCTTGGTGATGCCCTCGTGGAAGGCCCGGTAGAAGTCGTCGGCGGTCCAGTTGCCGAGGCCGGTCTCCTTGTCGGGGGTGAGATTGGGGGTGCGAATCTTCCCGATCGGCGTATTGAGCACGTAATTGCCGGCAAAGGGCTTGCCCCCCGGCGCGGTGTGGCAGGCGACGCAATCGCCGGCCGTCGCCAGGTACTCGCCACGTTTGATCAGATCCGCATCCTGGGCCGAGGCCGTGTGTCCTGACATTCCCAGCACGAGCAGCGTCCCCAGGCGGAGAGCGTTGCGGCGGTTCCTCATGGCATCTCTCCAGGTCTGCGGGCGGCGGAAGGTTCAGGGGTGCGGGTCGAGGCGGGGCGGACGGCCGGCGGCGGCGAGGCGCAGGGTCAACTCGGCGCCGTGCGCCAGTCCGGCCAGGGCGAGGCAGCCGGCGATCGCGCTCCAGTGCCCGCCCGTCAGCGCCGCGCGCAGGGCCAGCATCAGCGACGCGCCGGAGGCGAGATTGCACAGGAGCGGGAGGAGCGGCCCGGCGCGGCGGCGCCAGAGGATCAGGCCGAGGGCCTCGACGGCAACGAGGACGAGGATCGCGTCGATGATGTGACCGCCGGCAAACAGCGCATCCATGAATCAGGCGCTCCGGAACGGGCCGTTGAGGCGCACGATCGCCCGATTCAGGATGGCGGCGATGCCGACCCAGGTGAGGTAGGGCAGAAGCAGAAGGGCAGCGATGCCCGAGGCCCGCGCGGTGACGAGGATCAGCACGGCGATCGACAGCCAGAGGAACACGACCTCGACCAGAGCCCAGTCCGGCCGCCGCAGGCGAAAGAACAACCCGCTCCAGGCGATGTTGAGCGCGGCATTGATCGCGTAGGCGGCAAGAAGAGCGGCCCGCGCCACCCCGTCCTCATCGGCTTTCCAGGCCAGCACCGCCGAGACCACCGTCAAGGTGAAGATCACGGTCCAGACCGGGCCGAAGGCCCAGTCCGGCGGGTTCCAGGCCGGGCGTCGCAGGGCCTGGTACCAGGGGCCGGTGGTGGTGAGGAGACCGCCGGCCAGGGCCACGAGGAACGCCACCCCGCCCGCGACCAGCACCGGCCCCCAGCCGCCCAGGTCCGGACCCGTCATCACGCTCACGGCGAGACCCAGCGGAACAGGTGAGCAAGGTCCTTGAAGAAGATGCGCGCGTGCGCGACAGGTTTCGCGCGGACGAGCTCCTTGTTCATGTACGAATCCCAGGTGAGTTGCTGGACATCGCGATCACGGCAGATGGAAACGAAGCGTTCACGCAGCGAATCGTTCCGGTACCAGACCCCCTGCATGATCCGCAGGATCAGGAAGACGCGCCCGTGCAGCCGCATGAACCGCCGCCGCGCCAGGCCGAGCGCTTTGGCCCGGCCGGTGACGAGGAAGGCTTCCGCCGCCTCGGCGGCCAGCCGTCCGCCCAGCATCGCGTAGTAGATTCCCTCGCCGGAGGCGGGGGCCACGATGCCGGCGGCGTCGCCCGTGAGGAGCACGTCGCGGCCATTGTCCCACCGGCGCAGGGGTTTGAGGGGCAGGGGTGCGCCTTCACGACGCACGGTCTCGCCGGCCTCGAGGCCCGTGGAGGCGCGCAGGGATCGGATCGCGCCGCGCAGGGAGAAGCCCTTGCGGGCGCTGCCGGTGCCGATGCTCACCGTGTCGCCGTGGGGGAAGACCCAGGCGTAGAAATCCGGCGAGAGCTTGCCCTGGTAATACACGTCGCAGCGCGTCGCCTCGACGTCGTGGCTGCCCGTCTCCGGCAGCCGGACGATCTCGTGATAGGCGAAGACCTGCCGCATGGCGGCGTGGCCCGGAATCTCGGCGCGCCCGACGGCGGAACTCGCCCCGTCGGCGCCGATGACGAGGCGGGTCCGGGCGGCGCGGGGATAGCCGTCGGCGACGTAATGCACCGTGGCGCCGTCCGCCTCGCGCTCGATGTGCCGGAAGCTCGCCGCGCGCAGGACCGCGCCGGCCTCCACCGCCCGCGCCCGCAGCCAGGGATCGAAATCGGCCCGGTCGACCATGCCGACGAAACCGTCGCCGATGGGCATGTCCACCCGCTTGTCCTTGGGCGAGACCATCCGGGCCGAGCGGATGCGGGCGACGAGGAGATGATCGGGGATCGCGAAGTCGCGGATCAGGCGGGGGGGGATCGCGCCGCCGCAGGGCTTGATACGGCCCGGCTTGTCGAGGAGCAGGACGCGTCGCCCGCCGCGCGCCCGATCGGTGGCCGTCGTGGCGCCCGCCGGCCCACCGCCCACCACCACCACATCGTAGGTCTCGAGGTCGGTGTTCCTGACGGCAGCCATGATGTCACCTCGTGGAGAGCGTTGCCTCGAAGGGGGATGTGGCGCGCCGGGCGCGCGGGACCTGAGTCGCGGGGGCGTGGGCGATTCGCAGGGCGAGGCCGGCGGCCAGGACGAACAGCACCGCCTCCGCGGCGAAGACGCCCGCATAGGCGTCGACGGCGCGCGCCGTGACGAGGCGTGCGAGATCCACCGCCACGGTTCCGAGGAAGCCGCCCGCCCCGAAGGCGAGCCCCTGGGCGGCGCCCCACACGCCCATGCGGGTGCCGCGCTCGGCCTCGCCGCCGGCCCCCGCCAGCGCCATCATCGAGCCGATCGCCGCCACCGCGAAGATGCCGTTGAACAGGCCCAGGGCGAAGACCGGGATGCGCAGGGGGAAGTCGGCCCCCGCGAGCCCGCCGCCGGCGATGCCCAGGAGCGCGAGGGCCGAGCCGACGCAGCCGAGGGTCGTCCAGAGCTTGAGGGAACCGAGGACGGGACCGCCGATGCCGAGGGTCAGGCCGGCGACCAGGAGCATTCCGGCCAGGACCCCGCCATGCTGCAGGCCCGCGAGCTTGGTGGTGACCCCCGGCGACATCGCGAAGACGAGTCCGGCGAACGGCTCGAGGATGAGTTCCTGCCCGCTATAGGCGAGCATCGCCACGAAGATGAAGATCGTGAAGCGGCGCGATTCCGGCTCGGCCCAGACCCGGGCCAGCACCTCGGCGAAGGGGCGCTTGGGCGTCTCGGCCTCGGCCTTCGTCCTATGCGCCGGCTCGATGCCGCGCACCGCCAGGGACGCCACCGCGAAGGCGACGAGCGAGACCGTGCCGGAGACCGCCACCAGCCGCGCCCCCGAGAACGGATCGAGGAAATGCCCGGCCAGCGGGGCGGTGATGGCGAAGCCCGCGATCATCATCACCCAGACGATGGTGGCCGCGGCCCCCCGGCGCCGTGGCTCCACACCGGTGGCCAGAAGCACCAGGAGCGAGGTTCCGGCGGCGCCGGCGCCCATCCCCACGGTGAGGAACGAGAGCACCGCCAGGGCGAGCCCGGCCGCCTGATGCGTCTCGGCGAGCGCCGTGGCGAGGGCCGCGCCGAAGCCGCCGAGCGCGAGGGCCGCCATGCCGCCGACGATCCAGGGCGTGCGCCGGCCGGTCCTGTCAGAGCCGTAGCCCCAGCGCGGGCGCAGCACCTGCACGGCGTAGTGGAGGGCGACGAGGCCGCCGGGGACGATCGCGGGGAGCGCCAGTTCCACCACCATCACCCGGTTGATGGTCGAGGTCATGAGGACCACCACCGCGCCGAGCGCCGTTTGCACCAGGCCGAGGCGGACGATCGCGGGCCAGCCGAAGGGACCGTCTCCCATCACGAGCCTCCCGCCGCCAGGGGCCGCAGGGCGAAGGCCGCCACCAGCATGCCGAGGACGTAGAGCGTGGTGCCGGTGCCGTTGTACCACGCGGCGCGGGCGCGGGGCTCGGCCAGCAGCCGGGTCATCAGGGCGAATTGGCCCAGCAGCAGCGCGCCGATCAGTGCGCCATGCCAGGGACGCTGCCACGCGAACAGCGCCAGGATGACGATCACCTGGGGCAGGGCCATCACCAGGCAGGCGAGGCGTGCGGCCCCATGCGTGCCGAGCTGGACGGGCAGGGACCGGATACCGGTGCGCCGGTCGCCCTCCACCGACTTGAAGTCGTTGAGGGTCATGATGCCGTGGGCGCCCACGGAATACAGCAGGGCGACCACGAGGACGCGCCAGTCGGGCACCGCCGCCGCCATCACCGCCGCCCCCGTGAACCAGGGCAAGCCCTCGTAGCAGAGGGCCACCGCCGAATTGCCCCACCAGCCGTTCTGCTTCAGGCGCAGGGGCGGGGCGCTGTAGATCCAGGCCAGGACGAGGCCGACCAGGGCGGCCCCGAGAATCCACGGCCCCAGGGCGGCGGCCACCAGGAGGGACAGCACGGTCCACCCGGCCGCGACGTAGAGGCCCCAGCGCCCCGGCATCCGCCCCGAGGGGATCGGGCGGTGCGGCTCGTTGATGGCGTCCACATGGCGGTCGTACCAATCGTTGACCGCCTGCGAGGTGGCGCAGACCAGGGGGCCGGCCAGGACCACCCCGGCGGCGATCACCGGCCATTGCCCGCTCGGCGACGAGCCGGAGGAGACCACGCCGCAGGTGAAGGCCCACATCGGCGCGAACCATGTGATCGGCTTCAGGAGCTCGACGAGGGCGCTGGGTGCGGGCGTTGCCATGGGAGCAACGCTAGTTTTTTACGGCGTCGAGTGTCAAGTTTGATTTACACGGCGAGGGCGATCTCGATTGCCGCATCCCCTGCCGCGGCGGGCCGGGATCGTAGCGTGCTACTCGACGTCCTCGGGGGCGTCGGGCGTATCGAGGTCGCCGATGCCGTAGCGGCGCATCTTGGCGTAGAGGCCCTGCCGGCTGAGACCGAGCATCTCCGCGGCGGAGGCCCGGTTGTCGCGGGTGATGCGCAGGGCGGCCTCGATGCAGAGGCGTTCGATCAGATCGGTGGATTCGCGGACCAGATTCTTCATCGAGACGCGGCCGACCAGCTCCGTCATCTGCTCGATGGAGCGCGGCGAGTCCCGCCTGGCCGGGGCGGTGGCCGTCGCGGTCGCCGCCCGGCGCGGCGTGGCGCGCAGGGTGAAGCCGATACAGGGCTGGCTTCCGCCCGTCACCGAAACGGCGGCGACCTCCACCTCCTCGGTCGCGCCGTAGGCCCCGCGCATCTGGGTGGGGAAGTGGCGCACCGAGCCATGCTGGGCCAGGGTGGCGAACAGCGCCGCCACCTCGGATTCCTCCCGTCCCAACCATTGGTCGAGCGGCTGGCCACGGACCTGCTCCTCGGTGGCGAGTTGGACGAGGTCGAGGAAGGCCGGATTGGCGGTCAGGATCCGCCGGGACGGGTCGGTCACGACGAAGCCCTCCGGCAGGCTCCGGATGACGTCGAGGGTTCCGACCCGCGACGGCCCCGTCTCCACCGCGACCGCCTCCGCCGGGGCGAGGCGCAGCAGCACGCTGGTGGCGTTCTCCTGGCGGAACAGCGAGGCGGCGACCCGGACCGGACCGCGCCCATGGCCGAGTCTGGCATCGAGATCGGTGGCCTGTCCGGTGACGCGCAGGCCCGCGAACAGCAATTCGAGGTCGCGCAGGCTGGAGGCGTCGAACAGGTCGACCGCATCTTGTCCGATGATGCGCTTGTCGGGCCGCCCGATGAGACGCGCGGCGGCGGGATTGACCTCCGTCACCCGGCGCGTGCCGACATCCACCACCAGAACCGGCTCGGACCCCAACTGGAACAGCAGGCGATAGCGGGTCTCGGCGCCGCGCATGCGCAGGTAATCGCGCTCGAGGGCCTGCTGCGTCTCGACCAGGGTGCGCTGGAGCGAGGCCATGGCCCGCAGGTTGCGCCCCAGCACCAGGATCTGGTCGTCCTTGGCCAGACGCATCGCGGCGTAGCGCACCGGGAGATCGATGCCGGTGGGCGAGATATGGTTGACCTGGCGCCAGCGCGTCACCGCGCCGGGGGCCGCATCCTTCAGCAGGGAGGCGATCTTCGGCCGGCTCTCGACCGTCACGGTATCGACCCAGGGGCGCCCGAGCCACGTCTCGCAGCCCTCGCCCTCCAGGTCCGAACTGCCGAAGGTCGCTTCGCGGATCACCCCCGCCCCATCGATCACCAGGGACAGGTCGGTGGCGGCAGCCACCAGCAGCCCGGCGGCCTGCGCGTCGAGAGGTCCAAGTGATTTCTGGAGGGCCGCGAGCCCTTGGCTCGCGGCTGGAAGCGCTAGGCTGGTCACAGGTCACCACGTGGTCATGTGGTCGGGCAGGACTGTCTGCTAGGGCCAAGCCTTCCCGATCGGCTATGTCTTTCAGCAGGGTATGACCGGTAGATCAAGCAGGCTTTCGGCGACGCACAGGGCATGCCGGGCGTCCCTGGCCGACGCGTCCGCTCCCACCTGCCGGACGCGCTCGGGGTCGGCCAGGAAAGTCGGCCCCCCGACCATGACGCGAACGTCCGGATTGCGCGAATGCCGGCGGATGGCCGTGACGGTCTCGGCCAGCCTCGGCAGCAGGACCTCGCAGGCGAGCGAGAAACCGACCACGTCGAACCAGTCGTCGCGCACCCGCGCGTGCAGGCCGTGATCCCCCTCGGCGATCCTGCAGGCCACGGTCCAGCCGGCCTCGTGAAAGAAGCGCTCGACCACGGCCAGACCGAAACTGTGGGAATCCCCGGGACATGGCAGGAGGAGGATGCTGCGCCCGTCGCGGTGCTTCTGCGGCTCCCCGCCGAAGCGACCGGTGATCTCGTGCATGATCCGCTGAAGCCGGCCCATGGCCCGCGTCACCTCGACGAAATCGCACAGGTCCTCTTCCCAGAGGATGCCGAGATGGCGCGCCGTCGGCGCGAGCAGATCGAGGAGGAGGCTGTCGGGGGCGAGGCCGCTCGCCAGGAGTTCGGCGATCCGAAGGTCGAGGTCTTCGCCGGCGGGCGCCAGGATCAGGGCCGAGAAGGTCGCGATCTGGTCCGCATCCGGTAGAATATCCCCGATCTGCGGTTCCGGCCCCGGCCGATGAGCCAGCATGAGGCGGGGAATGATCTCGGCTTGGACGATGCGCGCCAAGTCTTCCTGCACCTGCCGGCCCTGGGCGAAGTCGGCGATCCGGGCTCCCGCCCCGAATGCATTGAAATCACCCAGATCCTGGATGGACGGCTCATAACGCAAGCATTCGCCGAATTGCCTCACATCATCCATTGGTCCCTCTCCAATGTCGCTGGCGGCCTTGATTCGGTTCGATCTTGCGCGTCGAACTCCGGATAGTTGGTCGTGATGCGCCCCACAAACCCCGGCGCGGGGGAAAGCCAGCTTGGCCAAAGTCGAATACCGGCGGCACGATACGCCCACACGGCCATTTATCAACGTCAAATCTATAACTATTATGCATTCACATCGTAAAAACGTTTTGACGTAAAGCCAGCTTGACACTCCCTCGGGGGGTTCCTAACCTCCCTCCAACGAGCCCTCCGATCCTGTCGGACCGGCTCTCGAACGGGGGCGGACAGCATGATCCGGAGAGCGGACAGGCCCAGACGACCGCTCTACGACGCCGCGCAGCGGGCACGGCGCGATGCGACGCCCTGGACCCTCGTCCAGGGCGTCCTGGCCCCGCTTCAATTCGTCGTGTTCGCCGTCAGCCTCGGCCTCGTTCTGCGGACCCTGGCCACCGGCGAGGGGGTCCAGGCCGCCAACGCCTCCGTCGTGATCAAGACGCTGGTGCTCTACGCGATCATGGTGACGGGCTCGATCTGGGAGAAGGCGGTGTTCGGCCGCTACCTCTTCGCGCCCGCCTTCTACTGGGAGGACGTGGTCAGCATGCTGGTGCTGGCCCTGCACAGCGCCTACCTGCTGGCGCTGGCCACCGGCGCCCTCGACACCACCGGCCTGATGCTGCTGGCGCTGGCGGCCTACGCCTCCTACGCGATCAACGCGACGCAGTTCCTGTTCAAGCTCCGGGCCGCGCGGCTTCAGGCCGCTCCCCTCCCGGCCCACGGCCTCACGCCGGAGCTCGGGCGATGAACGCTCACGCCCCCCTCCCGAGCCTGCAGACCGGCTGCGACATCCGCCAGGAGCGGGGTCAGCGCGCGGTGTTCTGCGGGCTCACCGGAATCGTCTGGCTGCATCGCAAGATCCAGGACGCGTTCTTCCTCGTGGTCGGGTCGCGCACCTGCGCGCACCTCGTCCAATCGGCGGCCGGCGTGATGATCTTCGCCGAGCCGCGCTTCGCCACCGCAATCATCGACGAGCGCGACCTGGCCGGCCTCGCCGACGCCAACGAGGAACTCGACCGGGTGGTGCGCCGCCTGATCGAACGGCGTCCGGACATCCGCCTCCTGTTCCTCGTGGGTTCCTGCCCCTCGGAGGTGATCAAGCTCGATCTCGCCCGGGCCGCCCAGCGCCTCTCGCGCACGTTCCACCCCGACGTGCGGGTGCTGAGCTATTCCGGCAGCGGGATCGAGACCACCTTCACGCAAGGGGAGGATGCCTGCCTCGCCGCCCTCGTGCCGGAGATGCCGAAGGCCGCCGCGTCGGCCGCCCCGTCGCTCCTCGTGGTCGGCGCGCTGGCGGACGTGGTTGAGGATCAGTTCGCCCGGCTGTTCGCGCAGCTCGGCATCGCCGACGTGGCGTTCCTGCCGGCGCGAAGGGCCGGGGAGCTCCCCGCGATCGGTGCCAACACCCGCCTGCTGCTCGCTCAGCCTTTCCTGGCCGACACCGCCCGCGCCCTGGAAGCGCGCGGTGGGATCCGGCTCGCCGCGCCGTTCCCCCTCGGCCAGGAGGGCACCACCGGCTGGTTGAGGGCCGCCGCGGACGCCTTCGGCGTGCCATCCGACCATTTCGCGCGCGTCACCGCCGCCGGCCGCGCGCGTGCCGCAACGGCCCTCGCACTCTACCGCGCGCGGCTGGCCGCCAAGCGGGTGTTCTTCTTCCCCGATTCCCAGCTCGAAGTGCCGCTCGCCCGCTTCCTGTCGCGCGAGATGGGGGCGGACCTCATCGAGGTCGGCACGCCCTACCTGCATCGCCAGCACATGGCGCCGGAACTGGCTCTCTTGCCCGACGGCACCCAGGTGGTGGAGGGCCAGAATCTCGACGCCCAGATGGATCGCTGCCGGGCGGCCCGGCCCGACCTCACCATCTGCGGCCTCGGCCTCGCCAATCCCCTCGAGGCGGAGGGGCTGGCGACCAAGTGGTCGATCGAGCTGCTGTTCACGCCGATCCAGGGCTACGACCAGGCCGGAGACCTCGCCGAACTCTTCGCGCGGCCGCTGAAGCGCCGCGCCCGGCTGGAGGTCTGAGGCGATGCAGCTCACGCTCTGGACCTACGAGGGGCCTCCCCATATCGGCGCGATGCGGATCGCCACCGCCATGCGCGGCCTGCACTACGTGCTGCACGCCCCCCAGGGCGACACCTATGCGGACCTGCTCTTCACCATGATCGAGCGGCGGGATGCCCGCCCGCCGGTGACCTACACCACCTTCCAGGCCCGGGATCTCGGCGCCGACACCGCCGCGATTTTCCAGACGGCGGTGGCCGAGGCCTATGCCCGCTTCCGGCCCGAGGCGATGATCGTCGGCGCCTCCTGCACCGCCGAGCTGATCCAGGACGACCCGGGCGGCCTCGCCCGCGCCCTCGACCTGCCGATCCCGGTGATCCCGCTCGAATTGCCCGCCTACCAGAAGAAGGAGAACTGGGGCGCCTCCGAGACCCTCTATCGCCTCGTCCGGGCGCTGGCCGGGGGCACCCGCACCCCGCGCGACGAACGCCGGCCGCTCTGCAACCTCCTCGGCCCCACCGCCCTCGGCTTCCGCCACCGCGACGACCTCGTCGAGGTCACCAAGATCCTCGCCACGCTGGGGATCGACGTGAACGTGGTGGCGCCGCTGGGCTGCACGCCCGCCGATCTCGGTCGCCTCGGCGCGGCGGATTTCAACGTGGTGCTCTACCCCGAGATCGCCCGCGCGGCCGGCCAGCATCTTCAAAAAATCTTCGGCCAGCCCATGGTCGAGACGGTGCCGATCGGGGTCCAGGCCACGATCCGCTTCGTCGGGGAGGTCGCGGCCCTCGCGGGCGTCGATCCGGCCCCGGTGCTGGCCGGCGCGCCGTCGCGGCTGCCCTGGTATTCGCGCTCGGTCGATTCGACCTATCTCACCGACAAGCGGGTCTTCATCTTCGGTGACGCGACCCACGCGCTGGCAGCCGCCCGGATCGCCACCACCGAACTCGGGTTCCGGGTGGTCGGGCTCGGTACCTATACCCGCGAATTCGCCCGCGAGGTCCGGGCCGAGGCGGCGCTCCACGGCATCGAGGCGACGATCACCGACGATTACCTCGACGTCGAGGCGGCGATTCAGGCGGCCCAGCCCGAACTGGTGCTCGGCACCCAGATGGAGCGCCACGTCGCCAAGCGGCTGGGCCTGCCCTGCGCGGTGATCTCGGCGCCGATCCACGTTCAGGACTTCCCCGCGCGCCACTCGCCGCAGATGGGGTTCGAGGGCGCCAACGTCCTGTTCGACACCTGGGTCCACCCCCTGATGATGGGGCTGGAGGAACACCTGCTCGGCATGTTCCGCGAGGATGCGGAGTTCCACGCCGAAGCGACGCCGTCGCATCTCGGACCGGGGCATGCCCCTCCGGCTCCCCCGGCGGAGGCGGCAGGCCAAGCTCCCCCCGCAGAGGCGGGCATTCACGTCGCCGCGGCCCCGGCGTCCTGGGCTCCCGATGCCGAGAAGGAACTGAAGAAAATCCCGTTCTTCGTGCGGGGCAAGGCCCGCACGAACACCGAGCGCTTCGCGCGGGAGCGCGCGCTTCCCCTCATCACCGTCGAGACCTTGTACGATGCCAAAGCGCATTTCGGACGCTGAGCGCCCGGCGCTCCGGGTCGTCCTCGTGACGATGGACAACCATGTGGCGAGCGCCCTGGAACGCGCCCGCCAGCGCCTCGCCCACGACCTGCCCGGCCTCGTCCTCGACTTCCACGCGGCCGCCGCCTGGGACACGGATCCGGCCGCCCTGGAAGCCTGCAAGGCCGACATCGCCCGCGGCGACATCGTGATCTCCACCATGCTGTTCATGGACGAGCACGTACGGGCGATCCTGCCGGCCCTGCTGGCCCGGCGTCCGCATTGCGACGCGATGATCGGCTGCCTCTCGGCCGGCGACGTGGTGAAGACCACCCGCCTCAACCGGTTCGACATGGACGGCACCAAGCGCGGCGCCCTGGATTTCCTGAAGAAACTGCGCGGCAAGCCGGGCGCCCAGGGCAACGGCGCCCGCCAGATGGCGATGATCCGCAAGCTGCCCAAGATCCTGCGCTTCATCCCGGGCTCGGCCCAGGACGTGCGGGCCTATTTCCTCACCCTGCAATACTGGCTCTCGGGCTCGGACGAGAACATCGCCAACCTCGTGCGCTTCCTGGCCGGCCGCTACGCCGCCGGTCCGCGCGAGGCCTGGCGCCGGATCGCCGCCGCCCCCGCGCCGTTGAGCTACCCGGAGACCGGCCTCTACCATCCGCGCATGGCCGGCCGGATCGGCGAGGACGCCGCGAAAATGCCGGTGCCCGCCGGCCCGGCGAAGGGCCGCGTCGGCCTCCTCGTCATGCGATCCTACGTGCTGGCCGGGAACACCGCCCATTACGACGGGGTCATCGCCGCCCTGGAGGCGCGCGGCCTCGCGGTGGTGCCGGCCTTCGCCAGCGGCCTCGACAACCGCCCGGCGGTGGAGGCGTTCTTCCGCCGCGACGGGCGCCCGACCATCGACGCCTTGGTCTCGCTCACCGGCTTCTCGTTGGTGGGCGGCCCCGCCTACAACGACGCCGCCGGGGCGCAGGCGCTGCTCGCCGACCTCGACGTGCCCTATCTCGCGGCCCACGCCCTGGAATTCCAGACCCTGGAGCAGTGGGAGGCCTCCGACCGAGGCCTCTCGCCGGTGGAGGCCACCATGATGGTGGCCATCCCCGAACTCGACGGCGCCACCGCCCCGATGGTGTTCGGCGGACGCTCCAGCCGCTCGCTGGGCGCCAGCGCCCGCGACATGGTCGTTCACCCCGAGCGCGCCGACATGCTCGCCGCCCGGATCGAGCGCCTCGTTCTCCTCCGCCGCAAGGCGCGGGCCGAGCGCCGGATCGCCGTGGTGCTGTTCGGCTTCCCGCCCAATGCCGGCAGCATCGGCACCGCCGCCTTCCTGTCGGTCTACCACTCGCTCTACAACACCCTGACGGCCCTGCGCGCCGACGGCTATTCTGTCGACGTTCCTGAGAGCGTCGACGCCCTGCGCGAGGCGATCCTGTCCGGCAACGCCGCCCGGTTCGGCACGCAGGCCAACGTCCATCACCGCATCGCCGCCGACGAGCATGTCAGGCGCGAGCGGCATCTCTCCGAGATAGAGGCGCAATGGGGGCCGGCCCCCGGCCGCCAGAACAGCAACGGCGCGCAGATCTTCGTGCTCGGCGCGCAGTTCGGCAACGTCTTCGTCGGCGTGCAGCCCGGCTTCGGCTACGAGGGCGACCCGATGCGGCTGCTGTTCGAGCGCGGCTTTGCCCCGACCCACGCCTTCTCGGCCTTCTATCGCTACCTGCGCGAGGATTTCCGCGCCGACGCCCTGCTGCATTTCGGCACCCACGGGGCGCTGGAATTCATGCCCGGCAAGCAGACCGGCCTGTCGGGCGCCTGCTGGCCCGAGCGCCTGATCGGCCCGCTGCCGCATGTCTACCTCTACGCCGCCAACAACCCCTCGGAGGGGCTGCTCGCCAAGCGCCGCTCCGCCGCGACCCTGGTGAGCTACCTGACCCCGAGCCTGGCCCAGGCCGGCCTCTATCGCGGCCTCATCGACCTCAAGGCCTCCATCGAGCGCTGGCGCGCCCTGGAGCCGGAGGCGGTGGCCGAGCGCCGCGACCTGGCCGAGCTGATCCAGGCGCAGGGCGCCGGCCTCGACCTCGTCGCCGCCGAGCCGGTCTGGAACGCCGATCTCGCCGGCCACGTCCTGCGCCTCGCCACCGCCCTGCACGAGCTCGAACACGCGCTGATCCCGCACGGGCTCCACGTGGTCGGGCAGGGGACGCCGCCGGAGGAGCGCACCGACATCCTCCTCGCCCTGGCCGAGGCGAGCCACGGGCTCGCCCCCGTCCGCGCCGGCATCGCCGCCCTGGTGGCCGGGGTCGCCCTCGACGCGGCGCTGGCCGAGGCGGACCTCGACGCCACCGAGCCGAACCGCGCGGCCTTCGCGGCCCTGCGGGAAACGGACCGCCTGTTGTCACGGGATCACGAGATCCAGGGATTGCTGCGTGCCCTCGACGGCCGCTTCATCGCCCCGGTGGCGGGGGGCGACCTGCTGCGCAACCCCGACATCCTGCCCACCGGCCGCAACCTCCACGGGTTCGACCCCTACCGGCTGCCCTCCGCCTTCGCGCTCGCCGACGGCGCCCGCCAGGCCGCGCGCCTGCTGGCCCGCCACGCTGGCGAGGGCGCGGCCTGCCCCGAGAGCATCGCCCTCGTCCTGTGGGGCACCGACAACCTCAAGAGCGAGGGCGGCCCCATCGCCCAGGCCCTGGCGCTGATCGGCGCGGCCCCGCGCTTCGACGGCTACGGCCGCCTCTGCGGCGCCACCCTGATCCCGCTCGACACCCTGGGGCGCCCGCGCATCGACGTGGTCGTGACCCTCTCGGGCATCTTCCGGGATCTGCTGCCGCTCCAGACCAAGCTCCTGGCGGAAGCGTCGTATCTGGCCGCCACCGCCGACGAGCCGGCCGAGCGCAACTTCGTCCGCAAGCACGCCCTGGCGCTCCAGGCCGAGCACGGCATCGACCTGGAAACGGCGGCCCTGCGCGTCTTCTCCAACGCCGAGGGCACCTACGGCGCCAACGTCAACCAGCTGGTGGAATCCGGCCGCTGGGAGGACGGCGACGAGATTTCCGAGACCTTCGCCCGGCGCAAATCCTTCGCCTATGGCCGCACCGGCGTACCCACCGCCCAGCGCGCCCTGATGGGCCACGTCCTCGCCACCGTCGACCTCGCCTACCAGAACCTCGATTCCGTCGAGGTCGGGGTCACCTCGGTGGACCATTACTTCGACGGGCTGGGCGGCATGGGCCGGGCGGTGGCCAAGGCGCGCGGCACCGCCGTGCCGATCTTCATCAGCGACCAGACCCGCGGCGAGGGCGTCGTGCGCTCGCTCACCGAGCAGGTCTCGCTGGAGACCCGCACCCGGATGCTCAACCCGAAATGGACCGAGGGCATGCTCGGCCACGGCTACGAGGGCGTGCGCCAGATCGAGGCGCATCTCACCAACACCATGGGCTGGTCGGCCACCACCAACGGCGTCGCCCCCTGGGTCTACCAGCGCATCACCGAGACCTACCTCCTCGATCCCGCCATGCGCGAGCGCATGGCGGCACTCAACCCGACCGCCTCGGCCAAGGTCGCGCACCGGCTGATCGAGGCGCACCAGCGCGGCTTCTGGACCCCCGACGCGGAGACGCGCGACGCGCTCGACCGCGCCGAGGAGGAACTCGAGGACCGTGTCGAGGGCATCACCGCAGGGGTCGCCGCATGAACATCGCCATTCGCAATCCGGTCGTCGCGCGCCAGCCCGAGGGCAGCGTCCAGGTCGAACTCGACCCGAACCTCAAGATCGGCACCGCCAAGGTGTTCGCCGTCTACGGCAAGGGCGGCATCGGCAAGTCGACGACCTCGTCGAACCTGTCGGTGGCGTTCTCCAAGCTCGGCAAACG
>JAKONB010000066.1 GCA_022702195.1 Beijerinckiaceae bacterium
TATCGCGGCTACAGCCTGACCTACCGGGTCTGCACCCCCGCGGCCAACGAGGCGGCCGCCCGCTACGTGACCGAGGGCGAGCGCCTGTCGCACGCCCTGGCGAGCCGTTTCGGAGGGTGATGCGGACGGGACACACCACGATGGGCTTGCGCGGAATCGGACAATTGAAGCGCCCGCGTTAACCGCTTCTCAATTCCTGGCTTTGCGGCGGCCGAGGCCCGGCCTATCATTCGCGTGTCCTGCCGGCTGTTCGCGCCGGCGCAAATGATGTCGTGGCCCATGCACCCTCAAGCAGTCTCCTCCCCCTTCGAGGCGGATATCGACGACAAGCGCGCGGCGCTCGGCTACGTGTCGGAGGCTTTCGCGGAAGGCTGTCTCGACGGGCTCGACGGAGATTGCATGGCCCAGGCCGCCCTGTTCGCGGCCTTCCAGGAACTCGTGATGACCTATGGCGAGGAAGCCACGGCGCGGTATGCGGAGGGCTTTCCCGACCGTATCCGCGGTGGCGCCTTCACAACGGCCCCGCAGCACTAGGTCGCGCCGCCACCCGACCCGCTGCCGAACCGGGTCCGGCCGCGGGGGGCGACGCCGCAGGTCTCAGATCCGGAGTTCGACCCGGTCGGTGGCGATCACGACGGCGTCTGGGCGATGGCCGGTGACGTCCGCCGCGTAGTGGATCGCATCGTGCCGGGTGCGGAACAGGCCGCCCCCCAGGCCGTGGATCTCGATGGCGACCCAGCGTCCCTGCGGGTCCTGGCCGACTACGAAGCGTGGGGAAGGGGATCGGGACGCCGTGACAGCGAGGGCGGCGACCGGTTGGGCGAGCGACATGGATCGGCTTGGGTTGGCGCGATCCATCGTCGGGACCGCGTCCGGAAACTGGACCCGGTCGCATAAGGGTTCGAGCGGGAGCCGGCGGCCTCCGCATCAAGATCCCATCAGGATCTGAGCGCCGCGCGGGCCGGCGCGCGGCGGTCTCCGCTCACGCCCCGGGCGCCAGCGCCTCCTCGAACAGCACCGCCTCGCCGCGCGCGGGCGTGACGAGGGCGCCCTCCCACATCACGGTGGCGCCCCGCACCAGGGTGCCCACCGGCCAGCCCGTCACGGTCACGCCATCATAGGGCGTCCAGCCGCATTTCGAGGCGATCCAGTCGTTGCGGATGGTCTCGCGCCGCTTGAGATCCACCACCGTCACGTCGGCGTCGTAGCCGACCGCGAGCCGCCCTTTCCGGGCGATGCCGAACAGGCGCTTGGGGCCTGCGCTGGTGAGATCGACGAACCGGGCCAGCGACAGCCGCCCCGCCGCCACGTGGTCGAGCATGATCGGCACCAGGGTCTGCACCCCGGTCATCCCCGAGGGTGAATCCGGGTAGGATTTGGCCTTCTCCGACAGGAGATGCGGCGCGTGGTCGGAGCCGAGCACGTCGGCCACCCCCTGATGCAGCCCGTGCCAGATCCCGTCGCGATGGGCGGCGTCGCGCACCGGCGGGTTCATCTGCACCAGGGTGCCGAGGCGGGGATAGGCTTCCGTGCCGTCGAGGGTGAGGTGGTGCGGCGTCACCTCGCAGGTGGCGACATCCTTGGCCTCGGCCAGGAACACCATCTCCTCCTTCGTCGAGATGTGCAGGATGTGGATGCGCGCCCCGGTGGCGCGGGCGATGCGCACCAGGCGCTGCGTCGCCTTCAGCGCCGCCTCGGGGGAGCGCCAGACCGGGTGCGAGGACGGATCGCCGGGCACGCGAAGATCCTTCTGCGCCCGCAGCATCGGCTCGTCCTCGGCGTGGAAGGCGGCCCGCCGCCGCGTGCGCTTCAGGATCTCGGTGACGCCCGCATCGTCCTCCACCAGCAGCGAGCCGGTGGAGGAGCCCACGAACACCTTGATGCCCGCCGCCCCCGGCAGGCGCTCCAGTTCGGGCACCAAATGCGCGTTCTCGTGGGTGCCCCCCACCCAGAAGGCGAAGTCGCAATGCATCCGGTGATGCGCCCGGGCGACCTTGTCGGCGAGCGTCGCGGCGCTGGTGGTGAGTGGGTTGGTGTTGGGCATCTCGAACACCGCCGTGACGCCGCCCATCACGGCGGCGCGCGACCCGGATTCGAGATCCTCCTTGTGGTCGAGTCCCGGTTCGCGGAAATGGACCTGGCTGTCGATGATTCCGGGCAGCAGGTGCAGGCCGGTGCAGTCCCGCCGCTCCCCGGCCTCCGCGCCCGACAGGTCGCCGATGGCGGCGACGCGGCCGCCCCGGATGCCGAGATCGGCGCGGTGCTCCCCGTCGTGATTCACGAGCGTGCCGCCGGTGAGCAGGAGGTCGAAGGGCTGGTCCATCGGCGTGACTCCGGAGGGGGCGCATTGAGGCGCGGATGCCGGCGGCTTATGTCAGCCGCTGGTGGCACGCAACGCCGCCGGAATTTCAGGAACCGCCATGCCGATCGCCCTGCTGCCGGATCGCACCGTCGTCACCGTCTCGGGCGAGGACGCGACCAGCTTCCTCCAGGGCGTGGTGACCTGCAACGTCGAGACCCTAGAGGCGGGGGAGGCCCGGCTCGGCGCCCTGCTGACGCCCCAGGGCAAGGTGCTGTTCGACTTCCTGATCTCGCGGATCGATGACGTTTACCGCCTCGACGCGGAGGCCGCCCGCGCGCCCGACCTCCTCAAGCGTCTCACCCTCTACCGCCTGCGCGCCAAGGTCACCCTCGCCCTCGACCCGACGGTCGCCGTGGCCGCCGCCTGGGATGGGGCCGGGACCGCGATGGAAGCCGCGCCCGTGCGGGACGCCCGGCTCCCCGCCCTCGGCCACCGGATCTACGCCGTGCAGGGCGCCTTCTCGGCGGATGCCACGGAGGCCGATTACCACGCCCACCGCATCGCGCTGGGCATCCCCGAGGGCGGGCGCGACTTCGCCTATGGCGACGCCTTCCCGCACGAGGCGCTGATGGACCAGCTCGGCGGCGTCGACTTCAAGAAAGGCTGCTATGTCGGCCAGGAGGTGGTGTCGCGCATGCAGCATCGCGGCACCGCCCGCACCCGCATCGTGCCCATCGTGGCGGTGTCGGATGGGGCGCCCGAGACCGGCGTCGAGATCACCGCCGGCCAGCGTGTCTTGGGAACCGTGGGGAGCGTCGCCGGACCACGCGGCCTCGCTGTGCTGCGCCTCGACCGGCTGGCCGATGCGCTGGCGACCGGGGAGCCCCTGCGCGCCGGCTCCGCCCTGATCGGCGTCGAGAAGCCGGGCTTCGCAACCTTCGCGTTTCCGCAGCCGATGCAGGCGGGCTGATAGGGTTTCCAGCCTTCCAAAAGGTTTGTTCCCGGCCCGTTCTCCGGTTACGACGGTGCGATGTCCTCCAATCCCATCGGCCTGATCCACCATCCCGACGGCTGCGC
>JAKONB010000069.1 GCA_022702195.1 Beijerinckiaceae bacterium
GGTGGCCACCACCAGCTCCAAGCTCACCGACGAGCTCAAGGGCGAGCAGTGGCTCGATGCGGCCAAGTACCCGGACATGACCTTCGTCTCCACCCAGGTGACGCCCGAGGGCAAGGACAGGGCCAAGGTCACCGGCGACCTGACCCTGCACGGGGTGACGAAGCCCGTCACCCTCGACGTCACCCTGGTGGGGGCCGGCGTGAACCCGCTCAGCAAGAAATACACGGTGGGCTTCGAGGCCAAGGGTACGCTCAAACGCTCCGATTTCGGCGTGAAGACCTACGTGCCGCTGATCGGCGACGCGTTGCACCTGACCATCGCCGGCGCCTTCGAACGGCAGGAGTAACCCCGCCTCGCCGGCCGGGGCCGGGCACGGGGATCCCGTCGCCGGCCCGGATCCGGGCGGGCGGCTGGCCGAGGTCGCGCCGCTCGGGAGGTCCGACAGGCTGTTGTCAGGCTAAATCCCCCCTGATAAACAAAGGACCGCGACCGGAATCCTCTCTGCCATGCCGAACGTCTTCGTCGTTGCGACCTCTGTATTTCAGGAATCCCCGGAGCAACTTCAGAAAAATCACGCCTCCGTTGCAAATCAGGTGCTCGAAGCCGGCGCGAGCGTCAAGCACGTCTTGGTTTTCGATGGCCCGCAGGCGACCGCCTTCACCCCCCCGGAGGACGTGCTGTGGCTGCGCCTTCCGATCAACGCGAACGATGCGGGCGCGACGCCGAGGGCGATTGGCGCAGCCCTCGGCTGGCTGATTCCGAACGCGGCCGGACTCCTCTTCCTGGACGCCGACAATCACTTCGACCCCCATCACATTCAGACCCTGTGGGATACCCTGACGGCTCAGGACGCCGACATCGTGACCTGCGCCCGACGTCTGATCAGCATCGACGGCGACGTGATGGGACCCTGCACCGAGTCGGACGGCGACCACTTCAACGACACCAATTGCTATCTCTTCGGCAGAACGGCCTGGAGACTGGGAGCGGCGGAATGGCTCTGTCAGCCTGACAAGCAAGCCCTCTGGTCCGACCGGCGCATGTGGCAGCAGGTCAAGTCCAGCGGCTTGAGGATCGGCCGCTCCCACGAACCCACCGTGAATTACATCACCCGCGTCCGCGACCATTACACCCGCTTCGGCCGGGAACCTCCGGCAACCGCCAGAAACACGATCTTCGTCGCGGATTCGGCGCGATACGTGTGAGATCGATGCCGTGAAACGGGGCCGCGACCGGGTCCGAGAAAGCGGTGATGCGGGGATTTTCGCGAGACGATCCGCCGCCTGTCCGTCTCGGACACGCCCGACGCCGCGAGGGCGGGTTCGGCGCGGAACCGGATGGGCGGGCCAACCCCGCCGGACGGATGGCGCGGAAGACGGCCGGTTCGCACGGCCGCGCTTTCGGTGCTAACAGCCCCAGTTTCCGCCGCCCCATCGGGCGCGCGGCATCAATCCGGCTCGGCGGCCGGAGGCTGTGAGAGCACGTTGGGCATGGACGACCTCGTTTCCCGCAAGGTGTTGTGGCGGCTGATGCCGTTCCTGATGCTGTGCTACTTCGTGGCTTACCTCGACCGGGTGAATGTCGGCTTTGCTGCCCTCACCATGAATCGCGATCTCGGCCTCTCGCCGGCGGTCTACGGGTTCGGCGCCGGGATCTTCTTCCTCGGGTATTTCCTGTTCGAGGTGCCCAGCAACCTGATCCTGGAGCGGGTGGGCGCCCGGCGCTGGATCGCCCGGATCATGATCACCTGGGCACTGATCTCGGCCTCCACCGCCTTCGTGGTGGGGGAATGGTCGTTCTACCTCGTGCGCTTCCTGCTGGGCGCGGCCGAGGCGGGCTTCTTTCCCGGCATCATCCTCTACCTCACCTACTGGTTCCCGGCCGCGCAGCGGGCCAAGGTGGTGGGCACCTTCATGATGGCGATCCCGATCTCCTCGGCCATCGGCTCGCCCCTCTCCGCCTGGATCATGGCGGCGACCGACGGGGCGTGGGGTCTGGCCGGCTGGCAATGGCTCTACCTCATCGAGGCCGCCCCCAGCCTGCTGCTGGGTCTGGCGGTGTTCGCCGCCCTCACCGACCGCCCGGAGGTGGCCGACTGGCTGAGCGCCGACGAGCGCGCCGGGCTGGTGGCGCGCATCGCCCGCGACCGCCGCGAGACCCTGGCCCGGCACAAGATCGGCCTGCGCGCCGCCCTGGTCCATCCCCGGGTGCTCGGCCTCGCCCTGGTCTATTTCGGCATCAGCACCGGCCTCTACGGCATCGGCCTGTGGCTGCCGCAGATCGTGAAGGGGTTCGGCCTCTCCACGATGGAGACCGGCTTCGTCACGGCGATCCCCTATGTGGTCACGGCCATCGGCATGGTGGCATGGTCGCGCCATTCCGACCGAACCCTGGAGCGCACCTGGCACGTGGCGATCCCGGCCTTCGTCGGCGCCCTGGCCTTCCTGGCCGCCGGCGCCGTCACCGCCCCGGTGCCGGCGATGATCGCGCTCACCGTCGCGGCGCTCTGCGTGTTCAGCGCCCTGCCGACCTTCTGGACCCTGCCCACCGCCTTCCTCACCGGAAGCGCCGCCGCCGGCGGCATCGCGCTGATCAACGCCATCGGGGGGCTCGGCGGCTTCGTCGGCCCCTACCTGATCGGCTGGATCAAGGACGCCACCGGCCAGTTCGGCCTGGCGCTGACGGCGATCGCCGGCTTCCTGCTCGCCTCCGGCCTGCTGACCCTGCTCCTCGGCCGCGTCGGCGTGGCCCGCCCGGCCCCGGCGGAATAGGCCGGCGATGGGCCTGTCGGTGGAAGACCTCATCGCCCGCTGGCTCGGCTCGCCGACGACGATCCGGACCGACGTGCTGGCCTTTCTCGGGCTCGGTCTGGCCCTCGTCGTGACCGTGCACGTGCTGCTGCGCAAGCGCGAGGTCGGGGGCGCCATCGGCTGGATCGGCCTCGTCTGGCTGTCGCCGCTGTTCGGCGCCGCCCTCTACGCGATGTTCGGCGTCAACCGCGTCACCCGCCGGGCGCGCAAGCTGCGCACCAAGCCCTCCAACCAGAACGCGGCCGGGCTGCGGGCCGAGCCCATGGAAGCCCCCCTGCCCGCGGCCTTCCGCCCCCTCGACCACGCCATCCGGCGGATCACCCGGCTGCCGCTGGAGGGCCGCAACCGCGTCCATCCCCTGCGCAACGGCGACGCGGCCTATCCGGTGATGCTGGAGGCTATCGAAGGGGCGACCCGCTCGGTGGCGCTCTCGAGCTACATCTTCGCCGACGATGACACCGGCCGCGCCTTCGCGGACGCCCTGGCCGGCGCCCTGGCGCGTGGGGTCGACGTGCGGGTTCTGGTCGACGGCATCGGCAGCGGCTACTTCTTCCCCGGCATCTACAAGCGGCTGCACGCGGCCGGGATCCCCGCCGGCCGGTTCATGCACGCCACCCTGCCCTGGCGGATGCCGTTCCTCAACATGCGCACCCACAAGAAGCTGCTCATCGTCGACGGGCGCATCGGCTTCACCGGCGGCATCAACATCGCCGACGGCAACCGGGTGGCGCGGCGGCCCCCGCACCCGATCCGCGACACCCATCTGCGGATCGAGGGGCCGGTGGTCGATCAGCTCACCGCCGCCTTCGCCGCCGACTGGGCCTTCGTGATGGGCGACGAGCTGGAGGGCGAGGCCTGGTTCCCGCCGCTCCAGCCGGCGGGGGACACGCTCGCCCGGGTGGTCACCTCGGGACCGGACGCCGATATCCGCAAGATCGAGACCGTGGTGATCCAGGCGATCACCTGCGCGCGCTCCAGCATCCGCCTCGCCACGCCCTACTTCCTGCCGAGCGAGATGGTCACCCACGCCCTGGCGCTCGCCGCCCTGCGCGGCCTCACCGTGGACGTGATCATCCCGCGAAAGAGCGACCACCGCTTCGTCGACTGGGCGACCCGCGCCCACGTGGATCCGCTGATCGAGAGCGGGGTGCGGATCTGGCTCGACGCGCCACCCTTCGACCATTCCAAGATCCTGGTGGTGGACGAGGCCTGGTGCTTCCTCGGCAGCGCCAACTGGGACATGCGCAGCTTCCGGCTGAACTTCGAGCTCAACGTCGAGCTCTACGATGCCGACCTCGCCGCCCGCCTCACCGGCTTCCTTCGCGAAAAGATGACCGAGCGCCTGGAGCGCTCCGATCTGGCGCGGCGCCCCCTCCCCGTCCGGCTGCGCGACGCAGGCGTCCGACTAGCGCTGCCATACCTCTGACCCGCTCGTCGGCCGGCAGCACCGCCTCCGGGGTGGGGGCCAGGTGGACGATGATCGGATGGTGGTCGGACAGGCCGCGCGGCAGCACGCTGCGGCTCTGGCAGGTCAGCCCGCGCACGAGGCAGCGGTCGATCCGCAGCGGCACCACCTTGGCCATCGCGTGGGTCGGCAGGCGCGGGCCAACATCGCGGAACCCCGGCAGCAGGGTCGGCCCCACGAGGTTGTAATCGCCGATCACCGCGCCGCGCTCGGGCAGATTCTGGGCGATCCGCCGGAGCTGGCGCCGGTTGAGCACCTGCCCGTGCGAGAGATGCACGTTGGCTACCCCGAAATCCCCGAGATCGAGGATCTGCGAGATGCGCTCGAACATCGCCCCGTGCGGCAGGTCGATCACCTCGGGCGGGCGGACGAACGGCACCGGGCTCCACATGGCCAGCCCGTGGATGCGTCCCGGCAGCGGCGTCCAGGCGTAATCGCCCCCCACCTTGGCCTGCAGGGCGGCAATGTCCTTGGTCGCCTCCTGCATCAGGAACAGGTCGGGCTTCTCGCGTTCGATCAGCGTGGCGATGCTGGCGACGTTGGCGCCGACCCGCCGCAGCAGGTTCCAGCTGACGATCTTGCGGGAGCCGGGTCGCGCCAGGGTCTCAGGGGGGGCGGGGGAGCGAAGGGCGGGCTTGAGACGGCGGGTGGTCGACATGGGCCTTAAGTGGAACAGAGGTGACGGATGGGAAGGCCGGACGGCCGGGCGCGGCCCCTAACCGGCGCGTCCGAGCAGCAGCAGGGCCGCCGAGAAGCCGAGCGCCGCGACGCTCGGATAGAAGGTGAGCGCGAAGCCGAGCGCCCGTGCGCCGGCGCCGCGCCCGTATCCGGCCCAGAACAGCGCCCGCCCCACGCAGAACAGGCCGGCCAAAGCCGCCAGCATCGCCGTGGGACGGGCGAGGATGGCGGCGAGGGCAAGATGCGTCGGGACGGCCAGGATGACCTGCTCGGCCGTGTTCTGCAGGATCGCCCCGGCCTCCCGCACGGGCCGCGACCCCGCCCCCTGACTGCTTCCCGCGATGTCGTCCCGCGAGACGAACCGCAACCGAGCCACGGTCCCGATGGCGGCGGCGAGCCATGCGACGACGAACACGTCGGCGCGCAAAGCGATCTGCAACCGCTCGGCGACGGGCAGGACGGGGCCTTCCGGCTCCCGGAACGCCGCGAGCGCCAGCACGACGGCGGTGATGAGAACGGCCAGGGCCATGCTCACCGCGACACGGCGCTGCTCGCGCCGGAAGGCCTCGTCTCGCGTCATGGTGCGCTCCTCGCCGGACGCTCCGCCCCGGCCGCCTCCTCGCGCGACTGTTCCGACCCCGGACGCGCCGCAGCGGATGGACAATGTGGTTTCCCGAAAGCCGCCGCCCATCGGCGCCGTGCCGCCACCGGTCCGATCCCGATCACCCTATGACGTGTTTTCCGCGCTGTCCGGCGTTGGGGGGCGTGTTGCCCCCAAGCCTGGACGAGTTCGCCAACGGCAGGAAGGGCCGCGTGCCGGAACGCCGGGCGTCGCGGATGCCCGCCATTCCCCCACCGTGCCACCCGACGCCGCTGTCCGAGCGATCCGCTCGCGCTTCGTCCCGAAAGGCGGCCTCCGGCCTTCGGGGGAAACGATGAGGCCAGAACGAGACCCTAGCGGCCGCCTCCGAAGGCCCGAACCGGGGCACCGGCGAGGTCGACCGTGGAGCCCACCGTGTCGCGCAGGCCGGAGCCGACGTTCGACAGGTGCTCGCCGTAGGTCTCGCGGGTCTGCGGATCGACGAGGGCGACCGGGGCCGCCACCGCCAGCGCCGCTCCCGTCGCCACCGTCGAGGCGGCACCGGCGGCCGTGCTCACCAACCGGTCGCCGATGCCGATCTGCCCGTCCGAGATCGGTTGGCCGTCCGCGAGCCGTTTGCCCAGAAGGGCGACGACCTCGCCGGACGCGAACTTCCCATGGTTGAGCGCGTCGTCCGACTTCACCGTGGACAGGTTCAGGACGGCGATGTTCTCCCGCTCCAGCTCGGAGCGATACGGCTCGGCGGCGGGGTCGATGGCTCCCAACCGCACGCTGTCGCCCCAGACCAGCCGGGACACGGCGAGCGCCTGATCGTCTCCGGACACCATCAGCGTCAGGCGCGGACGGTCCTTCCCCATGTCGTGGAACGCGCCCCGGGCGAGATCCATGTCGACGTCGGGCGCCGCCAGGATCACGTTCCGGATCTTGGGCGCCACGCGCCTGTCGCGGATGGCCATCTGGCGGAGGCTTTCCAGGGCGAGCCAGTTGCCCATCGAGTGGGCGAGAATGGTGATCTCGCCGACATTCGGGTCCCGCGCGAGGTCGCGCAGCAGCGTCTCCAGGCCGTTGCGGGAGAAGTTGGTGCTCTCCCGGTCGTAGCCGTAGGCGAGCACGCTCCCGCGCGACGGCCACGTGAACAGGACGGGCGCCACCTCGGCTCCGGAATCGTGCACGATCTGCGCGAACCGGAAGACGGCGTCCTCGAACTTGTTGTTGAAGCCGTGCACGAACACGAGGACGTGGCGCTTGGCCCCGCGCCGGACCGACCGGCCGGTCCAGGTCGCGATCTTCGACGGGTCGACCGGCTCGGCGCGCAGGGCCACGAAATCGGTGGCGGGATTGCCCGGGATGGATTTCGGCCATTGGACCGAGCCGGGCTGTCGCGTTCCATCCGGGGGGATCGAGACCGCGAGGTCGGTGTAGGTCACGGCCTCGCCCCGCTCGCCGGAGAACAGAACGCCCTTGTCCATCGCCGACTTGCGGGTCGTGGCGACGAGCATGTCGACCCGGGAGGCTCCGGACACCGCCCCCGCATCGGCGATGGGCAGGAGCACGCCGGTCGGGCGGCCGGCGCAAGCCGACAGGGCGAGAAGTGCCGTCAGGACGAGCGCCGCGCGCCCATCCCGTCCAATGCGTCCCAACACCGATGCCCCCAAAACCCACCCCTCACCGCATCCTGGACGGCCGGGCGGTTAACGAACCGTCAAGGATGGTGCGGACTACCGGACGATTGAGGCGGCAGCCGGACCTGGGCGATGGCTTCGACGTGTCATCCGAACTCCGGCTGACTCCGTCGGAATGGCGGGGGCTGGCTTCGCTCAGGCGCCGCGCGGGCGCGGCTCGATACGGCCACCGCCGTGATCGCGCGCCGGCCGGATCAAACGCTCCTTCAGAGGGCCGCGATAGGGAGCGCGGGGCCGCCTCCCGTGAGGGTCATCGCACGGGCGGACGGTCGGAGCGGCCTCCTTCGCGGCCCCCATGGGTCAGCCCCCGGCCCGCGCCGCCAACCACGCCGTCGCCCGGGCGAGATCGGCCTGGGACAGGCCGTGGCCAGCCGGGAGCTCCGCGTGCTCGACGGCGGCGCCGCGTTCGGAGAGGGTCCGGGCGAGCGCCCGGGCGTTGGCCGCCGGGACGATGGGGTCCACGGCCCCGGACAGGATCAGCACCGGAACCCCCGCCAGATCCGCCGGGGGCGGATCGGCGAACGGCATCATCGGGCGGATCAGGACGGCGCCGGCGAGCGTGCCGGGCCGCAGCAGCAGCAGGGACGCGGCGATGTTGGCGCCGTTGGAGAAGCCCAACGCGATCGGCGCGCCGATTCCGTAGGTGCCGCGCGCCTCGGCGACGAAGCCGGCCAGATCCCCGGTGCGGGCGCGCAGGTCGGCCTCGTCGAACACCCCCTCGGCGAGGCGGCGGAAGAAGCGCGGCATCCCGTTCTCCAGCACCGCCCCGCGCGGGGACAGCAGGGCCGCCCCCGGCGCCACCGCCCGGCCCAACGGCAGGAGGTCGGTCTCGTCGCCGCCGGTGCCGTGCAGGAGGAGGAGCGGCGCCCGGCGCGGATCGGCGCCGGGCTCGAACCGGTGGGTGAGGGTGAGCGTGTGTGGGGTCATGGTCGATCTCCCAACGTGTGAGCCGAGACCGTTCAGTCCAGGGCCGGCAGCGCGGCCGCGATCCGCGCCCGGTGCGGTTCGAGGTTGGCCGGGAGCTTGAGCCCCGTCCCTAGCCTGTCCGCGGGCTCGTCCACGGAAAAGCCCGGGATGTCGGTGGCGATCTCGAACAGCACGCCGCCGGGCTCGCGAAAGTAGACCGAGCGGAAATACTGGCGGTCGCGCTGCTCGGTGACCGCCAGGCCGTGCCGGCCGGTGAGTGCGGCCACCATCGCCTCCTGCGCCGCGTCGTCCGCCGCCCGGAAGGCGACGTGGTGCACCGAGCCGGCGCCCTGCCGCCCGCGCGGACCCGCCGGGTCCGCCTGGAGCGTGACGAAGCAGCCCTGCGCGGCCGTCCCGGCGTAGCGGATCGCATCGCCCTCGCGGGCCGCCTCGGTGAAGCCGAGCACGTCGGTGAGGATCGCCGCCGTGGGCGCGGTCTCGGCCAGACGCAGGGTCACCCCGTGGAAGCCGAGGATCACGGGCTCGGCCCCGTCGGCGTCGGTGCCGACCAGGGCGAGCGCCGTGCCGTCGGGATCGCGCAAGCGCAGCACGGTCTCGCCGAAGCTCTTGGTCGGGACGTCGTGGTCGATGCCGTGCGCCGCCAGCTGGTCGATCCAGGCCGCGATGGAGCCGCGTGGGACCGCGAAGGCGGTCTCCCCGGTCTCGCCGATCCCGGCCCGGCCCGGCGCCGCGTGGGCGATGGGGAAGAAGGTCAGGATCGTGCCGGGACGACCCGTCTCGTCCCCGTAATAGAGGTGCCAGGTGCCCGGATCGTCGAAATTGACGGTCTTCTTCACCAGGCGCAGGCCGAGGACGCGCGTGTAGAAATCCAGGTTGCGCGCGGCGGGGCCGGAGAAGGCGGTGACGTGGTGGAGGCCGGTCTCGGTCATGGTGGGATCTCCCGGTGCCGCTTGAGGCCCGATCGGGGCCGCGGCGGATGGTGTGAGCCCGATATGGACCTTGCGTGACCTTCGATAAACGGAAACGATGGAAACTCATCGTTTCCGGAATAGGACTCATGCGGCTCCCCGATTTCGAGGCCTGGGCGATCTTCGCCCGCGTGGCCGAGACCGGCTCGTTCGTGCGGGCCTCCACCGAACTCGGCCTGTCCAAGGGCACCGTCTCGAAGGCCGTGAGCCGGCTGGAGCAGCGCCTCGGCGTACCCCTGTTCCACCGCACCTCGCGGCGCCTCGCCCTCACCGAGACCGGGCGCGCCGCCCGCGAGGGGGCCGCCCGCATCCTCGCCGAGGGCGAGGCCGCCGAGGCCCTGGCGATGGCCACCACCGCGACTCCGCGCGGGTTGGTGCGGCTCGCCGCGCCGATGTCGTTCGGGATCGGCCACGTAGCGCCGCTGCTGCCCGGCTTCCTGGCGCGGCATCCAGAGGTC
>JAKONB010000113.1 GCA_022702195.1 Beijerinckiaceae bacterium
CGCCACCTATCGCACCTTCCTGGCTGGCCTCCTGGCGCATGAGGGCCACGCGGTCGCCACCGCCGACGGCCACGACGCGGCGCTCGCCGCCCTCGACGCGGCGGAGGCGGCCTATGATTGCGTCACCCTCGACCTGCTCGGCACCGGCTATGACGGGCTCGCCTTGTGCCGGGCCATCGACCGGCGCCGGGCGACGGCGCTGGCCGCCCGCGAGGCCGGGGCGCCGACCTTCCAGGTGGTGGGCATCGCCGGCTCCAGCCCCGCCAAGGACTTCCTGGTGGAGGCCTTCGCGGCCGGCGCCGACGACGTGGTCTCCAAGGGCGACGGCGAGATCCTGGTGATGCGGGTGCGCAGCCTGGTGCGCCGCAAGCTCCTCGAGGAGGACAATCGCCGCATCTCGGGGGAATTCGGCGCCCGCGAGCGGGCCCTGGAGCGCGCCCGCGCCGAGGCGGAGGCCGCCGAGGCCCGCGCGGCCCTGGCCGGCGCCCTCGAACAGGCCAATGCGGATCTGGCCACCGTCAACCGCAAGCTCACCGATGCGCAGACCAAGCTGGTCCAGGCCGCCAAGATGGCGTCGCTGGGCGAGCTGGTGGCCGGCATCGCCCACGAGATCAACAATCCGCTGGCCTTCATCCTCGCGCATCAGGGCACGGTGGAGCGGCTGCTCACCGAGATCGCCGCCGCCCCCGAGGGGGCCGACGCCCCGCGCCTCCTCAAGAAATGCGGCGACCGGGTCGGCGCCATGCGGATGGGCCTGACCCGCATCCAGGACCTCGTCCTCAACCTGCGCAAGTTCTCCCGCCTCGACGAGGGCGAGCGCGGCCTCGTCAACGTCCCCGACGCCATCGAGACGGTGCTGGCGCTGATCCAGCACAAGCTCGGCGACCGGATCGCCGTGGTGAAATCCTTCGGCGGCCGCCCCGACATCCGCTGCACCCCGGCCCTGCTCGACCAGGTGGTGATGAACATCCTCGGCAACGCCGCCGACGCCATGCCGGGGGGCGGCACCATCACCATCGACACCGAGGCGCCCCCCGACCTCGACGTGATCCGGATCAGCGATACCGGCCCAGGGGTCCCGGAGGATCTGCGGGAGAAGATCTTCGAGCCGTTCTTCACCACCAAGCCGGTGGGCGCCGGAACCGGGCTCGGCCTGGCGATTGCGTACAGCGTGGTACAGGCGCATAGCGGCTCGCTCGCGGTCGAGACGGCGCCGGGGGGCGGTGCCTGCTTCGTCATCGGCATTCCACGACAAGCGGTCTAAGCATGTCCAAAGGCACGATCCTCGCCGTCGACGACGAACCGGACATCCTGATCGCCCTCGAGGACCTGTTCGAGGACGAGTACCGCGTTCTCACCACTTCGAAGCCCGCGCAGGCGCTGGAGATCCTGGCCTCCGAGCCGGACATCGCCGTGATCGTCTCCGACCAGCGCATGCCCGAGATGACCGGCGACGCGATGCTGGCCCAGGCCCGGGGGATGCACGACGCCCAGGCGATCCTGCTCACCGGCTATGCCGACATGAGCGCGGTGATCGCGGCGCTCAACCAGGGCGGCATCACCGGCTACGCCACCAAGCCGTGGGACGCGACCCTGCTGCGCAACACCGTGCGGCAGGCCTTCGAGCGCCACCGCCTCGGCCGCGACCTCGCCACCGAGCGCGCCCTGCTGCTCGGGCTCCTCGACCATGCCGAGGACGCGATCTCGTTCAAGGACGCGCAGGGGCGGTTCGTGCGCCTCAATGCCCGCAAGGCCGCCGGGTTGGGCGGCTCGGTCGCGGATTGCCTCGGGCGCACCGAGGGGGACCTCCTGGGCGACGGCAACGCCGAAGCGGCCCGGCTGGCGGATGCGGCCGCCATCGCCGCCGGCGAACCCTCCGAGGTCACCGCCGCGCGGGGCCAGCCCGGCGCCGAGCGCTGGAGCCACGTGATCCGCGTGCCGATCCGCGACGCCTCCGGCGCGGTGGCGCATCTCGCCACCGTCGAGCGCGACATCACCGAGCAGCGCTCCCTCGAGGCGCGCCTGCGCCAATCCGACAAGATGCAGGCGCTCGGCACCCTGGCGGGCGGCATCGCCCATGATTTCAACAACCTGCTGACCGCGATCCTCGGCAGCCTCGAACTGGCCGGGCCGCGCATCGTCGACCAGCCGCGGGTCCAGCGCCTCGTCGCCAACGCGACCCAGGCGGCCCAGCGCGGCGCCTCGCTGACCAAGCGCCTCCTCAGCTTCAGCCGGTCGCGCGACCTCTCCCCCCGCGTGGTCGACGTGAACGACCTCATCGCCGGCATGGACGAATTGCTCGCCGGCAGCCTCGGCGGGCTCGTGGGCATCGCCACCCGGCTCGATCCGCACCTGCCCGCGGCGGCGGTGGATCCGGACCAGCTCGAACTCGCAATCCTCAACCTCTGCATCAACGCGCGGGACGCGATGCCGGAGGGGGGCACCATCTCCATCGCCACCCGCGTCGTGGCCCTCACCGACGATCCCGACCTCGCGGACGGCGCCTACGTGGCGGTGGAGGTCGCGGATTCGGGCAGCGGCATCCCGCCCGATATCCTGCAGCGGGTCTGCGAGCCGTTCTTCACCACCAAATCGGTGGGCCAGGGCACCGGGCTCGGCCTCGCCATGGTGTTCGGCCTCGCCCAGCAATCCAACGGACATCTGCGGATCGACAGCGAGGTCGGTCGCGGCACCCGGGTCGAACTGCTCCTGCCCCGGGCCGGCGAGGCCGCGCCGCGCGCCGAGACGCCGGCCGCCGCCCCGCCCCCGGCCGTCCGCCCCGCCCGCATCCTGGTGGTCGACGACGACGCCGAGGTCCGGCACGTCACCGCCTCGTTCCTCGCCAGCTTCGGCTACGACCAGAGCGAGGCCGCCGATGGCGAGGCGGCCCTGGATCAGATCGCGGCGGGCCGGTTCGACCTCCTCGTGGCCGATCTCGCCATGCCGGGCATGAACGGCGTCGAGCTGGCCGAGATCGTGCGCCGGCGCTGGCCGGACCTGCCGGTGCTCATCCTAACCGGCCATGCCGAGGCGGTCGCGATCCCCGACGACCTGCCGGTCCTGCGCAAGCCGTTCCAGTCGGCCGACCTCGCCGCGCAGGTGTCCCTTCTGGTCACGGCCGGCTGAGCCAGCAACCGGGATCCGGATGAAACGGCGTGCGTGCGAGCGGGCGGCGCGGCGGCCAAAGAAAAAGGCGGCCCCGAAGGACCGCCCCGTTCGTTCCCGTCGCCGTCTCCCGAAGGATCAGGCGGCCTCGACCACCTGCGACGGGCCGGAATCCTGGCCGCGCGCATCGACGTCGCGATCCACGAACTCGATCACGGCGAGGGGGGCGTTGTCGCCGTAGCGGAAGCCGGCCTTCATGATGCGGCAATAGCCGCCCGGACGGGTGTTGTAGCGCGGGCCGATGACGGCGAAGAGCTTGCGGACCATCGCCTCGTCGCGGATCTGCGACATGGCGAGACGGCGCGCATGCAGGCTGTCGGTCTTGCCGAGCGTGATCAGCTTCTCGATGACCGGACGCAGGTCCTTGGCCTTCGGCAGGGTGGTGATGATCTGCTCGTGCTTGATCAGCGCGGCGGACATGTTGGCGAACATCGCCTTGCGGTGTTCGGTGGTGCGGTTGAAACGACGGCCGCGAAATCCATGACGCATGATGGCGTGTCCTTGGTTGATGGCCGCCGTGCCACGGTACGGCCAAGCGCCCCCAAACGGGGCTGTTCATTCCGCATGACCCCGCGGCGGGATTCCTTTGGGACTCGGTGTTCCGGTTGGACACCGGCTGAGCGTGCCTCACACAACTCCCGATCACCGCCGCTTGTCGCGGGAACCAGGACGGCGCAGCGGGAAGCCTGCGAGAGACACCACATCGGCCAACCGGACGGCGCGGAGACGCGCCGCCCGATCAGGCCCGAGGCGGCTTCGCCTCCGCCTCAGTAGTGCTCCTCGAAGCGCTTGGCGAGGTCCTCGATGTTCTCCGGCGGCCAGCCGGGGATGTCCATGCCGAGATGGAGGCCCATGGCGGCGAGCACTTCCTTGATCTCGTTGAGCGACTTGCGGCCGAAATTCGGGGTGCGCAGCATCTCGCCCTCCGACTTCTGGATGAGGTCGCCGATATAGACGATGTTGTCGTTCTTCAGGCAGTTTGCCGAACGCACCGACAGCTCGAGCTCGTCGACCTTCTTGAGCAGGGCCGGGTTGAAGGGGAGCTGCGGCGCGAGCGGCTGCGCCTCCTCCTTGCGGGGCTCCTCGAAGTTCACGAAGACCTGGAGCTGATCCTGGATGATGCGCGCCGCATAGGCCAGGGCATCCTCCGGCGAGATCGCGCCGTTGGTCTCGATGGTCATCGTCAGCTTGTCCTTGTCGAGATCCTGGCCCTCGCGGGTGGTCTCGATGCGGTAGGACACCTTGGTGACCGGCGAGAACAGGGCATCCACCGGGATCAGGCCGATGGGGGCGTCCTCGGGGCGGTTGCGCTCGGCCGGGACGTAGCCCTTG
>JAKONB010000148.1 GCA_022702195.1 Beijerinckiaceae bacterium
CGCCTCCTTTTGCAGCTGAACGTAGCAGATGCTCATCTCACCGGTGCGGTAATTGACCCGGAACACGCCCGCCTCACGGGTGTGGCGTGAGGCGACGAGGCCGTATTCGGAGGCCGCCTGCACACCCGCGCCCTCGCCGGCGCCGTAGCAGACGGTGAGCCCGACGCCGCCCACCGAGCCCTCGCGCAGGCCGTACTGGCAGGACGTGACCTCACCCGTCACCTTGTCGACCCGGTAGACCCGGTTCAGGTCGATCTGCGGGGCCGGCACGAATTCGTAGGAACCCGCCGTGGCCGGACCGGCCAGGGCGGTGTAGAGCGCGGCGGCCGCGAGACCGATCCGCGAGAGCGTCGTTGCGAGAGTCGTCTTACCCGGAATGGCCGTGCGCATGGTCGCCTTCGTGGCTGCTGGATCGGGGGCGGTTACCAGTGGCTTGCGGCGCAACCGTGGCTTCCTCGGCGCAGCCCGGCCGGGTCACCACGGCCCTTGCCCCTGGAGAACGCCGTCGCTAGAGCATCGTCCCGGAAATCGGGTCCGGGACGATGCTCTAGCTTCTTGATTTTGCATCGTCTTTTTCCCGAAAGCCGAAGACCATCTTTCGGGACGATGTCCTAGCCAGACCGCACGTCCTTCCTCCCAAACGCGCGAGCCCGCATGCCGACCCTGCCCCCCATCGCCGTGTTCGACCTCGACGGGACCCTCGCCGAGACCGCAGGCGACCTCGTCGGAACCCTCAATGCCATCCTGGCCCGCGAGGATCTCACGCCACTCGCCCTCGCGGAGGCCCGCGACATGATCGGCGCCGGCGCCAAGGCGCTGATCCAGCGTGGCTTCACCGCCGCCGGCGCGCCCCTGAGCCCAGAGCGGCTGGAGCGGCTCTACGGGGAGTTCCTCGATCATTACGGCGCCCATATCTGCGACCAGTCCCACCTGTTCCCGGGTGTGGTCGAGGCCCTCGATACGCTGGCGCGGAGCGGGTTCGTGCTGGCGGTCTGCACCAACAAGATCGAGGCGCATGCGGTGGAGCTGCTCCGCCTCCTCGGCGTGTCGGACCGGTTCGCCACCATCTGCGGCCGGGACACCTTCGCGCATTTCAAGCCCGATCCGCGCCACATCACCCTGACCGTCGAGCGGGCGGGCGGCGACATCGCCCGCGCGGTGATGGTGGGGGATTCGCGCGCCGACATCGACGCCGCCAAGGCTGCCGGCATTCCGGTGATCGCCGTGCCGTTCGGTTATACCGACCTGCCGGTGCAGGCCTACGAACCCGACCGGGTGATCGCGCATTTTTCGGAATTGGTGACGGCGGTCCGGGACCTGATACCGGCCGCGTGAGGGCGGGGCCGGGGCCGTGCTGAGACCGACCGCGCTCGGACGGAATGCCGCCCGACGCTTCGTGCGGGTCTAGGGAATCTTCAGGGTCCAGATCAGCGACAGGCTGACCGCCAGCAGGACGACCAGCGAGCCCGTCACCGCCAGGGTGACCCGGCCGCCGACCCGGGCCAGCACGCGCACATCCACCCCGAGTCCGAGGGCGGCCATCGACACCACGGTGAGCAGACCCGCTGCCTGAGCGATGGGCGGGGTGGCCGCCTCCGGCACCAGGCCCAGGGAGCGCAGGGTCGCCAGCGCCAGGAAGCCGAGGATGAACCAGGGCACGAGCGCGAAGAAGCCGAGGCGGCCTGGTCCGGCCCGGGAGGCCCCCTCCGCCGGCAGGTGGGGCGCGATGAACGAGAATGCGACCACCACCGGTCCGAGCATCAGGACGCGCACCAGCTTGACCAATGTGCCGACCTGCGTGGCCAGGATGCCGACCGGGACCGTCGCGGCGAGCACCTGCGGCACCGCGTAGACCGTGAGGCCCGCCAGCGTTCCGTATTGATGCTCGGACAACCCGACGAGCGGGATGAAGAGGGGCAGGCCCAGTACCATCAGCACCCCGAGCACCGCCGTGAAGGCGATGGCGGCGACCACGTCCTTGCCGTCGGCCCCGATCACCGGGGCCACCGCGGCGATGGCCGAGTTGCCGCAGATGGCGTTGCCGCAGGCCACCAGGATCGCCATGCGGGAGGGGAGACCGAGCACCCGACAGATGGCGTAGCTCGCGACGATGGTCAGGACCACCGTCGCGACGATGCCGGCGAGCAGGCTCGGCCCCGACGCGACGATGGCCCCCAGGCTGAGGGAGGCGCCCAGTAGGGTGACGGCGAGTTCGAGCACCTGCTTGGCCGAGAAGGCGATGCCGGCGCGGAAACGCTCGCCCGGGCTCCAGACGGTGCGCAGGGCGATTCCCAGCATGATCGCGATGACCAGCGCCTCGACATAGGGATGGCCGGTGGCGCGCTCCTCGATCGCCTGCACGGCCAGGGCGGCCAGCGTGACGGCGAGGCAGACCAGGATGCCAGGCAGCAATGGGGCGATCCGGCCGGCCGCCATCCTCGGCTGCGCCGCTCCCTCGGTGGCCGTCAGGGTGCCCTTGGCGGTCATGAGGTCCTTCCCAGAGGCGTGCGGAAGGAAAATCTAATTTGATCCCGAATGAGAGAACAATGCTCTCCGTAAGCGAAAATCTTCGCAAGACTCATCCATTGATTGGGGTCGGTCGAAGCGCGACATTCCCCATCATGCGCGACCGATCCGACCAGCCGGCAATGTCCTACGATCCGTTCGGCGAACCCGTCGCGTTCCCGGCCCATGGCCTGTCCACGGCCGGTGACCGTCGTGCGCGCACGGTCGCCGTGATAGGCTTCTGGCTGGTCGCCGCGACTCTTCTGGCGGGTCGGATCTACTTCGCCGAGGAGCCGGTGGCCCAGATGGTCGCGAACGCTCATGCGCAGGTTGTCACCTTCATCACCGCCATCCTCTGAGATCCAAGAGCCGCCCCGGGGCGGAGGAAGATCTCGATCCCCGATTCCTTCATAGGCTGCCGCCCGACGATCGGCGATAGCCTTGCCTGAGTCTCGCCGGTCGGGGCGCGGCAGTCGGTAACGCGATTCGCGCGGATTGCCGCTGGAACGAAGGCATATTGGGGCGGCGCGCGGGCGACCCGCCGAAACCGGTCGCTCGCGTCTCCTGGGAGCTTACAGCGATTCCTTCGGGCGAAGCGGGGGCCGGCTTCGCTTGAATGCCGCGCGCGTCACGTGGGTCTGGCTCATCCGGTCCGCGCTCCGATCGCGCGGCGATCGGATCAGGCGTGCGACCCGCATCCACAATCCGCCGCATGGCCATCGGCCCAGCGCGCATTGCGGATCACGCTGCAGAAATTTCCGGGCCGGAAGCCCGGCTCCTTGTCGGCGATCACATCGGCCTTCACGTTGCCGAAGGTGGTGTCGGGCTTGTGCCGGATCCCGTCGTAGAACGCCTGGATGATGTCTTCCTTGAAATGCGGCGTACGGGGAAAGCCCGACACCACCGCCGCACGCTCGGCCTCCGTGTACTCCCCATAGGTCAGACCGAGCACGTCCATCTCCACGCCCGCCGTCACCAGCGCGACCACAGGGTGCATGTGCACGGGAATGCCGGGCGTGGTGTGGAGAGCGATCGCCGTCCACACGGTGTACACGTCGGCCTCCGCCACCCCGTGCGCGGTGAGAAAGGCGCGGGCGGCGTTGGCGCCATCCACCTCGAAGCGCTCGTTCGCGCTGCTGTGGCCAGGTATCAGGCCGAGATCGTGGAACATCGCCCCCGCATAGAGCAATTCGCGGTCGAAGCGCAGGCCACGACGGAGCCCGGCCAGGGCGCCGAATTGGAAAACGCGGCTCGAGTGATTGAACAGCAGCTCGGTCGCGGTGTCGCGAACGAACTCGGTGATCGCCCGGGCGAGTCCGCTGTCGGGGATCGTGGCTTCGGAAGCGATGCCGGTGCTCATGGGATTCTCCTTTGCGCGGGGCCTTCCCATGGACTACGAGGCCGGTGGCGTGTCATCAATCGTCGGATTAAGACGATTTCTGCCATTGTCCGCACCGTATCGGCCATGGAGGCCGCATGGCACCCCGCACCGTCGCAATTCTGGCTCTCCCCGGCGTCCAGCTTCTCGACGTGGCCGGCCCGCTCGACGTCTTCGCCGAGGCGAATGTCCAGTCCGGGCAGGACGCCTATGATCTGGCCCTCGTCGGGGTGGAGCGGGGTCCGATCACCACCTCGTCGGGGCGCCGCCTCCTCGCGGATCTCGCCCTACCTCTGGACGCGTCCGTGACCGTCGACACCCTGCTGGTCGCCGGGGCTCCGCGGATGCACACGGTGGAGGCGCGGCCCGACCTTCTCGATTGGCTGAGGCGGGCCGCGGGACGATGCCGGCGCTACGGATCGGTCTGCAGCGGGGCCTTCCTGCTCGGGCAGGCCGGTCTCCTCGACGGCCGCCGGGTGACGACGCATTGGGCCGTGGCCGAGGTGCTGGCCGCGCGCTTCCCCGAGGCACGCGTGGTGCCCGACGCGATCTGCCTGTTCGACGGACCGCTCCGGACCGCCGCCGGGGTCACGGCCGGGCTCGACCTCGCCCTGGCCCTGGTGGAGGAGGATCTGGGCGACGAGGTCGCCCGCCGGGTCGCGGCGCAACTCGTCATGTTCTTCAAGCGCGGCGGCGGCCAGATGCAGTTCAGCCGCCGTGGCATGACCGTGCCGGTGGGCCGCTCGGCCCTGCAGGAGGTGCAGCGCTGGGTGGCGGCGCATCCGGCCGAGGATCACGGCGTCGAGCACCTCGCGGCGAGGACCGGTATGAGCCCGCGTCACTTCGCACGGGTGTTCCGGGCCGAGACCGGCCTGACTCCGGCGGCCTATGTCGAGAACGTGCGGATTGATGCCGTCCGCCGCCTTCTCGAAACGGAAGAGATCGCCTTGAAACAGGTTGCCGGCGCTTGCGGATTTCGTGATGCCGATACGCTGCGGCGCGCCTTCATGCGCCGGGTCGGCACTACGCCGGCGGAGTACCGACGCCGGCACGCGCGCGGCTGACCGCAGGAAGGCAGAGGTGCCGAGGGATCTGGGCAGTGATGTGGTGGGCGGTACAGGGATTGAACCTGTGACCTTCCCCGTGTGAAGGGGACGCTCTACCGCTGAGCCAACCGCCCGTGCCACTGTCGCGCCGGGCTTGGTGTCCGGCAACGAGGGCCTTCTAGGGCGGGCGATATGGCCGCGTCAAGGGTGTGGCCGGCTCAAGATTTTGGCTTTTCGTCCCGGTGGTCGCGGATCGCTCCGCCGAAGCCCCGCTTGGCCGATATCCTGGCTGCCGATTCAGTGGTCCGATGGCGATTTCGGCGGTCGCACAACCGCGTTCGGATGCGTATATTCCGGTTATGTTCCCATCCGCACCGCTCCCATGCCCAGCGTCGCCGAGATCCTGATCCCGCTGGCGCTGGACAGCGCCTACAGCTACGCCGTGCCCGCCGGCCTCGACCTGACGGTGGGTGACGTGGTGCAGATTCCGCTGGGTCCGCGCGAGACGGTGGGGGTGGTCTGGGGCGTGCGCCAGAGTCCTGGCGGGTCGAATCTCCGGCCCGTCACCGGGCTGCTGGGGGTGCCGCCCCTGTCGGGGCCGTTGCGCGAGCTCGTCGATTGGCTGGCTCGCTACACCCTGGCGCCCAAGGGTTCGGCCCTTGCCATGGCCCTGCGTCTGCCCGACGAGGTTGCGCAGTCCGAGACCGTGCGGATCGGCGTGCGCGCCTCCGGCAAGCCGCCGTCGCGGCCGACGGCGGCGCGGCTGAAGGCGCTGGCGGTGGCGGCGGACGGTGCCCTGCGGGGCAAGAGCGCGCTGGCCAAGGAGGCCGGGGTCTCGCTCAGCGTGGTCGACGGCCTGATCGACGACGGCGCCCTGGAGGCGAGCGCCCTGACGCCGGAGCCGGTGGCGCTGCCGCCCGATCCGGAGCATGCCCGCGTGCCGCTCTCGGAGGCGCAGGAGGCGGCGGTGCACGAACTGGTCACGATGATGAATCCGGCGCCGGCCGTCGACGTACCCACGGACGCGATCGGCGACCCGTTGCCGGAGGGCGAAGCGTCCGTGGCCCTGGTCGCCCCCCCGCATGTGGGAGAAAAAGCGCCCACCATCCTGCTCGAGGGCGTCACCGGTTCGGGCAAGACCGAAGTCTATTTCGAGGCGGTGGCCGATTGCGTCCGGCGGGGCCGCCAAGCGCTGATCCTGATGCCCGAGATCGCCCTGACGGCGCAGTTCCTCGACCGGTTCGCCGAGCGCTTTGGCGTGCGGCCCGCCACCTGGCATTCGGGGGTCGGCGGCAAACGGCGTGAGCGCATCCGGGCCGGCGTCGCGGCGGGCGAGATCGCCGTGGTGGTGGGGGCGCGCTCGGCCCTGTTCCTGCCCTTCCCGAGGCTCGGCCTCATCGTCGTCGACGAGGAGCACGAGGCCGCCTACAAGCAGGAGGACGGGGTCCATTACCATGCCCGCGACATGGCGGTGGTGCGCGGGCGGATCGAGAACTGCCCGGTGGTGCTGGCCTCGGCCACCCCCTCCATCGAGACGCGGGTGAACGCCGAGCGCGGGCGCTACCGCCGCATCCTCCTGCCCGAACGCTTCGGCGGGCGGCGCCTGCCCGACATCGCCGCCATCGACATGCGGGCCGACAAGCCCGAGCGCGGCCGCTTCATCGCGCCGGCGCTGGTGACGGCGGTGGGCGAGACCGTGGCGGCGGGGGACCAGGCCTTGCTCTTCCTCAACCGGCGGGGCTACGCGCCCCTCACCCTGTGCCGGGCCTGCGGCCACCGCTACCAGTGCCGCAACTGCTCCACCTGGCTGGTGGAGCACCGCTTCCGCCGCGCGCTGGTCTGCCACCAATGCGGCTACGCCGAGCGACGGCCGGATGCCTGCTCGGAATGCGGCACCTTCGACAACCTCACTCCCTGCGGCCCCGGCGTCGAGCGGATCGCCGAAGAGGTGGCCGAATTGTTTCCGGACAAGCGCGTCATCGTTCTGTCGAGCGACTTTCCCGGCGGGGCCGAGCGCCTGCGGGCGGAGCTGCAGACCGTGGCCGAGGGGGGCTGCGACATCGTCATCGGCACTCAGCTGGTCGCCAAGGGGCACAATTTCCCCCACCTTACCCTGGTGGGCGTACTCGATGCCGATATCGGCCTCACCTCGGGCGACCCGCGGGCGGCCGAGCGGACGTTCCAGCTCCTCCAGCA
>JAKONB010000157.1 GCA_022702195.1 Beijerinckiaceae bacterium
ACCACGGGGGCCGAGATCACCAGCGGCGTCGATACGATCCGCATCCGCCGCAACGGCGGCGGCATCGCGGCGGTGGACGTGACCACCGACCCGTTCCCGGGTTTTCCCACCGACCTCCAGGCGCAGTTTATGGCGCTGATGACCCTGGCCCAGGGCCAGTCCCACATCCGCGAGACCATCTTCGAGAACCGCTTCATGCACGTGCAGGAGCTGGCCCGCCTCGGCGCCCGGATCCGGCTGGAGGGCGATCTGGCCATCGTCGAGGGGGTGGAACGGCTCAAGGGCGCGCCCGTCATGGCCACCGACCTGCGCGCCTCGGTCTCCCTCGTCATCGCCGGGCTGGCGGCGGAGGGCGAGACCAGCATCAACCGGGTCTATCACCTCGATCGCGGCTTCGAGGCGCTGGAGGCCAAGCTCGCCCGCTGCGGCGCCGAGATCACCCGCGTCCGCAGCTGAGCGCGTACCGGCTCCCTCGCGCGGGAGGGAGCCGGTACCGGTCCGAGCAATCAGCCGCCGATGCCACCGCGTTTCCAGCCGAAGCCCGGAATCTCGCAGCCGCAGGGGGAATTGTAGGGGGCCGGCCGGGTGACGCAGCTGCCGCGCGCGGTGACGCAGATGCTGCCGCCGCGGCGGGGACGACGCTCGTAGCGATCCTCGTCGTAGAATCGCCGGCGCTCGTAGCGGTCCTCGTCGTAGCGGCGCTCACGCCGCGGCCGGTCGTAATCGTCGCCACCGTAATACTGGGCCTTCGCCTCGACGACACCGAGACCGGTGCCGATCGTCGCGGCCGCCGCGATCGCCAGAATGATGCGCTTCACCGTTCCGTTCCCTCGTTCGAACCCGCCGGCTCCCTGCGATCCGGCATGCCTCACGGCCGATATAGGGCCGATCCGATGAACGAGGCCTGATCCCGCGATGCGATCGCGGTGGATCGGAGGCGCCGGATACGCCGGCTGTTGCCGTGGACGAACGGCCTCGCTACCTAAGCTCGCAACCGGTTTCCCCCGCCGGGTCCCGAACGGGACCGGCGATCGCCCCGAAGAGCGCGACACCCACGCCATGGAGCTTCTCAAGCTCGCTGCCCTCGACGCCGAGGACCTCGCCGTCCTCTCGGCCCACCTCCAGGACGCGATCCTGCGGGCCAAGGATCTCGCCTATCTGGCGGGCAGCCACCGCTTCGTGCTGGTGGCGCGGCGGTTCGACTGGTCGGGGCAAGCGGGCGCGCCCCCACGGCGGCGGCTGACCGGCGTGCATTTCGAGCGCGTCCTGCGGGTCCGCACCCGCGGGATCGTGCCGGGCTCCTCCTCGGAGACGCCCTTGAATCTGCTCGCGGTGACGTTCGAGCCGGGGGATGCCCCCTCGGGCACCGCCACGCTGGTCTTTGCCGGCCACGCGGCGATCCAGCTCGATCTCGAATGCATCGAAGTGCGCCTGAAGGATCTCGGGCCGGTCTGGGAGGCGGAGGGCCGTCCGGATCACGAGGCCGTGGCGGCCGGCCGTGCCGCCGTTGAGGGACGTTCCTGATGGTCCGCCTGGATAGCCGCGACCCCACCTTCGCGGAGGATTTCGCGCGCCTGCTGACGGTGAAGCGCGAGATCTCGGAGGATGTCGACGAGACCGTGCGCGACATCATCGCGGGCGTCGTGGCCGGGGGCGACACCGCCCTCGTCGACTACACGCGGCGGTTCGACCGGCTCGGCGAGGGCTTCACCGCCGCCGCGCTGCGGGTGACGCCGGCCGAGATCGCAGCGGCCATCGCCGCCTGCCCGGCCGACGCGCTGGAGGCCCTGCGCTTCGCCGCCCAGCGGATCGAGCGTTTTCACAAGGAGCAGGTCCCGGCCGATCACATGGCCACCGACACCCTCGGGGTCACCGCCGGCTGGCGCTGGACCGCCCTGGAATCGGTGGGCCTCTACGTCCCCGGCGGCACGGCGAGCTACCCGTCCTCGGTGCTGATGAACGCGGTGCCGGCGCGGGTGGCGGGCGTGCCGCGCGTGGTCATGGTGGTGCCGATGCCGGAGGGGACGATGAACCCCCTGGTGCTCGCCGCCGCCGATCTCGCCGGCGTCCACGAGGTCTACCGGGTCGGCGGCGCCCAGGCCGTGGCCGCCCTGGCCTACGGGACGCCGAGCATCGCGCCCGTTGCGAAGATCGTCGGCCCGGGCAATGCCTGGGTGGCGGCGGCCAAGCGCCGGGTGTTCGGGCAGGTCGGCATCGACATGATCGCCGGCCCGTCGGAGGTGCTGATCCTGGCCGACGCCCATGCCAATCCCGACTGGGTCGCCGCCGACCTCCTGGCCCAGGCCGAGCACGACGTGGCCGCCCAGGCGATCCTGATCACCGACGCCCCCGCTTTGGCCGAGGCGGTCGAGGCCGCGGTGGAGCGGGCGCTGACCACCCTGCCCCGGGCGGAGATCGCCCGGGCGAGCTGGCGCGATTACGGCGCCATCGTCGTGGTGCGCGATTTCGACGAGGCGGTGCCGCTGGTCGACCGCCTCGCCCCCGAGCACCTCGAGATCGAGACGGCGGAGGCCGAGGCCCTGGCCGCCAAGGTCCGCAATGCCGGCGCGATCTTCCTCGGCTCGTACACGCCGGAGGCCATCGGCGACTATGTCGGCGGCCCCAACCACGTCCTGCCGACGGCGCGCTCGGCGCGGTTCTCGTCGGGCCTCGGCGTGCTCGATTTCATGAAGCGGACCACGATCCTGCGCTG
>JAKONB010000225.1 GCA_022702195.1 Beijerinckiaceae bacterium
GTCGCCTGCGGCGCGGTGAGCCCACGCTCGGTGCCCGCCACCTTGGCGGTGTAGCCGGAGAGGAAATGGTACATCGCCTCGGCGCCGGTGAGCTTCGCGATCGGCGGCATCACGCCGAACGCGTCGCAGGTGAGCATCACGATGTTCTTCGGATGCGCCGCCCGGCCGGTGCTGCTCGCATTGGCGATGAAGTCGAGCGGGTAGGCGCAGCGGGTGTTCTCGGTGAGCGAGGCGTCGTCGAAATCCGGAATCCGGGTCTCGGGGTCGATCACCACGTTCTCCATCACCGTGCCGAAGCGCTCGGTGGTGGCGTAGATCTCCGGCTCGGCGTTGCGCGACAGGCGGATGGTCTTGGCGTAGCAGCCGCCCTCGAAGTTGAAGATGCCGTCCGGGCTCCAGCCATGCTCGTCGTCGCCGAGCAGCATCCGCGAGGAATCGTTGGAGAGGGTGGTCTTGCCGGTGCCCGAGAGGCCGAAGAACAGGGCCGAATCGCCGGCCTCGTCGAGCGCCGCGTTGGCGGAGCAATGCATCGGCATCACCCCGGCCCCCGGCAGGGTGTAGTTGAGATAGGTGAAGACCGATTTCTTCATCTCGCCCGCATAGGCGGAGCCGCCGATCAGCACGATCTTGCGGGTGAAATCGATGGCGATCACCGTCTTCGAGCGGCAGCCGTGCCGGGCGGGCTCGGCCTGGAAGCTCGGCAGGTCGATGATCGTCAGCTCCGGCACGTAGGCGGCGAGGGCGTCGCGGTCGGGCCGGATCAGCAGGTTGCGGATGAACAGCGAGTGCCAGGCCAGCTCGGTGAAGACCCGGGCCTTGACCCGGTGGGACGGGTCGGCGCCGCCATGGAGATCCTGGGCGAACACGTCGCGGCCCTCGGCATGGGCGAGGAAATCGCCGTAGAGGGTCTCGAACTGCGCGGGCGTGATCGCCCCGTTGTTCTCCCACCAGATCTGATCCTCGGTGGCCGCGTCGCGGACCACGAACTTGTCCTTGGGCGAGCGCCCGGTATGGCTGCCGGTGGTGGCCACCAGCGCGCCGCCCCGCGCCAGTTGCGCCTCGCCCCGGCGCAGGGATTCCTCGTAGAGGCGCGGTGCCTCAAGGTTCCAGAGGACGCCCTTCAGGTTGCGCAGGCCGATCGCCTCCGCCCCGTGCCCTTGATTGTAATCGCCGATATTGGTCACGCGTCTCTCTCCTTGGGCAACCTGATCGCAGTCCAGGCTTTGTTCCTTCATGGGCGTCCACGCGGTCGTTCAGGTCCGCCGCGCACAGGTTCACCGCCTCACAGAACTTGCCGATCGCCTGGGGGGTGAAATTTGCCGTCAAATTTGTCTTGCGACAATCCCAAAGTTTATTTGATCAAACGGGATGTCGGGTCTCGCACGGCGATCGGCCGCCGCAGAATACCGACCGGCCGCGACCATACCGGGCGGGGGCGAAACCGAGCCGCGAAGACCTATCTGAGGAAAGCCCCTTCGCCGCGGGCGCTTGGCCGGCTATGGCCGCGTCCACCCCGTCCGCGCGCCCTCACGTCAAGAGACCGACACCCATGCCGCAAGCCGTCGCCGGTCCCGAGATCGAGCGCCTGATCCAGCTCCTCGCCCGCATGCCGGGCTTGGGACCCCGCTCGGCCCGGCGCGCCGCGCTCCAGCTCATCAAGAAGCGCGAGACCCTGCTCGCCCCCCTGGCCGAGGCCATGCGGGTGGCCTCCGAACGCATCGTCGTGTGCAACGCGTGCGGCAATGTCGACACCTCCGATCCGTGCACGATCTGCCGCGACGAGACCCGCGATCCGGCGACCCTCGTGGTGGTGGAGGACGTCTCGGACCTGTGGGCGTTGGAGCGCTCGGGGGCGGTGAGCGCGCGCTACCACGTCCTCGGCGGCGTGCTCTCGGCCCTGGACGGGGTGCGGCCCGAGCATCTCAACCTGGAGAGCCTGGTGGCGCGGGCGGCGGATCCGGCGATGCGCGAGATCATCCTGGCGCTCAACGCCACGGTCGACGGCCAGACCACGGCGCATTACGTCACCGAATCCCTGAAGGCCTACGGCCTCACGGTGACGCGCCTCGCCCACGGCGTGCCGGTGGGCGGCGAACTCGACTACCTCGACGAGGGCACCCTCACCGCCGCCATCCGCAGCCGCACGCCGTTCTGAACCGGCCATCCTCTCCGGGGGCGTGCGGGATTTGACCGGTCTCCGGCGCAACCTTATCTGCGGGGATCGAGGGCCGTTCCCGTGCGGCCGCCCCGCCCTCTCCGAGCCGAACGCCCCATGACCATCCGCCCCCTCGTCATCCTGCCCGACCCGATCCTGCGCAAGGTCTCCGAGCCGGTGGGCGCCGTCACCGACGAGATCCGCGCCCTGGCCGCCGACATGCTGGAGACCATGTACGACGCCCCCGGAGTCGGCCTCGCGGCGATCCAGATCGGCGTGCCCAAGCGCGTGGTCACCATCGACACCTCCAAGGACGAGGACAATCGCCGGCCGCAGGTGTTCCTCGACCCGGAGATCGTGTGGTCCTCCGAGGAGAAGCGCGTCTACGACGAAGGCTGCCTGTCGATCCCCGAATATTACGGCGAGGTCGAGCGGCCCGACCGGGTGCGGGTGCGCTTCCGCGACCTCGACGGCAAGGAGCAGGAGATCGAGGCGGACGGCCTGCTCGCCACCTGCATCCAGCACGAGATCGACCACCTCGACGGGGTGCTGTTCATCGACCACCTGTCGAAGCTCAAGCGCGACCGGGTGGTGAAGAAGTTCGCCAAGGCGGCCAAGCGCGACGCCGCCTGACCGGCCGACCAGGAACCCATCTCATGCGCGTCGTCTTCATGGGCACGCCGGATTTCGCCGTGCCGACGCTCGCGCGTCTGGCCGCCGACGGCCACACCATCGCGGCGGTCTATACCCGCGCGCCGGCCAAGGCCGGCCGCGGCATGGCCCTGCGCCCCTCCCCCGTCCAGGTGATGGCCGAGAGCCTCGGCGCCCCGGTGCTGACGCCCACGAGCCTGAAATCCGCGCAAGCGGCGGCGACCTTCGCCGGCCATTCGGCGGACGTGGCGGTGGTGGTGGCCTACGGCCTGCTCCTGCCCCAGGCGATCCTCGACCTGCCGCGCCATGGCTGCCTCAACCTGCACGGCTCGCTGCTGCCGCGCTGGCGCGGCGCCGCCCCGATCCAGCGCGCGGTGATGGCCGGCGACGCCGAGAGCGGCGTGGGCATCATGCGGATGGAGGCGGGATTGGACACCGGGCCGGTGGCCCTGGAAGCCCGCCTGCCGATCGCACCGGGCCTGACGGCTGGGGCGCTCCACGACGCGCTGATGCCGCTCGGCGCCGATCTGATGTCCGATGCCCTGGCGCGGCTGGAGCGGGGCGCCCTCACCTTCCGGCCGCAGCCGGCCGAGGGCGTGGTCTACGCCCACAAGATCACCAACGACGAGGCCCGGATCGACTGGGAGCGTCCGGCGGCCGACCTCGCCCACCACGTCAACGGGCTGTCGCCGTTTCCGGGCGCCTTCTTCGAGGCCGATCTCGGCAAGGGGCGCGAGCGGGTGAAGGTTCTGGGCGCGCAGGCGGTCGCCGGTTCGGGCAGCCCCGGCACGCTGCTCAATTCCGAGGCCACCATCGCCTGCGGCACCGGGGCGCTGCGCCTGCTCGCCCTGCGCCGGGCCGGCAAGGGTGGCGTCGCCAGCGGGGCGGATTTTCTGCGCGGCACCGCGCTCGCGCCTGGCGCCGTGCTGGCATGATGGCCTCCCCCGATGGACCCGCCTGATGCCGCGCTACAAGCTGGTGATCGAGTATGACGGCGCCCCGTATCGCGGCTGGCAGCGCCAGACGGCGCAGCCCTCGGTCCAGGGGGCCATCGAGGCGGCGGTGACGAAGTTTTCGGGCGAGCAGGCCGGGCTCACCTGCGCCGGGCGCACCGATACCGGGGTGCATGCCACCCACCAGGTGGCGCATCTCGACCTCGCCAAGGAGTGGCGCACCGACGTGGTGCGCGACGCGATCAACGCCCACCTGCACCCGCAGCCCGTGGCGATCGTCAGCGCCGAGCGGGTCGGCGACGATTTCAACGCCCGCCACTCGGCGATCCGCCGGCACTACCGCTACCGCATCCTCAATCGGCGCAGCCCGGCTGCCCTCACCCGTGGTCAGGTCTGGCAGGTGCCGTGGGCGCTCGACGTCGCGCGGATGCAGGCGGCGAGCCGGCCCCTGCTCGGTCACCACGACTTCACCGCCTTCCGGGCCGCCGAGTGCCAGGCCAGGAGCCCCATGCGCACCCTGGAGCAGCTGGACGTGGCGCTGATGCGCTTCGGCGTCCACGACGAGATCGTGGTCGCCACCTCGGCCCGCTCCTTCCTGCACCATCAGGTGCGCGGACTGGTCGGGACGCTGGTTCTGGCGGGCTCGGGCAAGGCGACCACGGAGGATGTCGCCGACATCCTGGCGAGCCGCGACCGCAGCCGCTGCGGCCCCCTCGCCCCCGCCTGCGGCCTGACCTTCGTGGGGGTGGATTACTGAGTTTCGGCGCGGTGAAGCCCGCCGACGCTACGATCGTTCCGCCGATCGGGCGGAAGCCGGATCAGTTCACCTCCACCTGCACCACGCCGGGCACCGCCCGCAGCGCGCCGGCGATCTGCGGGGTCGCCTGATACTTGCCCGGCAGCTTCACCTCGACCTCGCGGTCGCCGTCCAGCAGCAGGATCAGCGAGACCTCGCCCTCGCCCCGCACCTGCAACCGCTGCTGCACGCTCGGGATCGGCCGCTCGTCGGAAAGATAGACGCGCATGCCCTTCTGGTGCCGGGCCACGGCCACGTCGAGGGGCTCGGCGGTCATGATCCGGGCGCGGACCTCCTCGCCCTCGAGATTGGCCTGGAGCTGGAGCACCAGCGGCTGGCCGGGCTCGAGGATCTCGCGGTACTGGCCGAGCCCTTCGGAGAAGATGATCGCCTCGAAATGCCCGGTCTGGTCCGACAGGATGACGATGCCGAGCTTGTTGCCGGTCTTGGTTCGCCGCTCGGACCGATCCAGCACCGAGGCGGCGACGCGGCCGACGCTGGTGGTCCCGGCCCGCACCGCCCGGCAGAACTCGGACCAGCTCTGGACCCGGAGTTTCTCCAGCAGGCCCGAATACTCGTCGAGGGGGTGGCCCGAGAGGAAGAAGCCGATGGCGTCGTATTCCTTCTTGAGCTTGTCCGCCATCGGCCAGGGCTG
>JAKONB010000252.1 GCA_022702195.1 Beijerinckiaceae bacterium
TATTTGCAACACTAATGTATTCAACGAATCCTCACGAAGGACGCCTGTCTATCACAGCTAAATTCATCTCAATCCAAATTCGGTATCGAAAATTACTCAACCAAAATTTGGGCGAAAACAGAAAAACCCGGTCGCCACACGGGCAACCGGGCCTTTCACCAAGCTCGGGCGCAAACGCGCCCGAGCGATTAAAAAATCAATCCTTCAGATCGGCCGGAACCTTGCCGCCGTTCTCTTCGAGCTTCTTGATCACCTGCTTGTGCAGCCAGACGTTCATGGAGGCCGAGTCCTCCTTGTCGCCGGTGTAGTGCAGCTCGTCGGCGAGCTGCTTGCGGGCGGTGAGGCTCGAATCGAGGTCCAAAAGCTTCATCATGTCGACGATGGAGGTGCGCCAGTTGAGGGGCTGGCCGTTCTTGGCCGCCATGCCGTTGAGCACCTGCTCCACGTCCACCGTGCCGGAACCGCCGATGACGCCGCCGCCGGCGGGGGTGGAGGCCGGGGCGTCGCCGCCGGCGCTCGGCTGGGCGTCGGTCTGGGCGGGGGCCGCCTGGGCGTCGCCGCCGCCGAAGGGATGGAGGATCTTGCTGACGATGCTGCCGAGGAGACTCATGACGGTGGTCCTATTCTGATCGTCGGCGGCCGAGAGGGCCGCACCCTCACGATAACGAGAGCGTCCTCCGTCCCGTTCCGTGCACGGCCAAGATGGCCCCCTGCCCCACCCGGACAAGGCTTGGCCGGAGCCGGAGACGGGTCTTCTCCGGCCAGGCTTGCGCCGGGGAGGACGTGCCAAAGATCGGCCGCCGAGGCCCGATCGCCGGGGCGATTGTTGCGCGGCGGCGCCGTGCGTGCCAAGGCCGGCCCATGCCCTCGCCCGGCCCGCCCGGCGCGAGCCCGATCCCCTGCCCCGCCGCCGGATGCCCGACCGATGCGCTTGCCCGTCCTCGCCACCTGTCTCGCCGCCTTCGCCGGGCTCATCGCCGGCCCGGCCCTCGCGGAAACCACCGCCCCGGCGGCGGTCCGCGTCGGGGTGATCCCGGTGATCGGCGCCGCGCCGGTCTTCGTCGCCAACGGCGAGGGCTGGCTGAAGGAGGGCGGGCTCGCCCCCACCTTCACCACCTTCGAATCCGGGCCGAACATGATCCAGGCCCTGGCGTCGGGCACCATCGACGTCTACGTGGCCGGCGTCGCGCCGCTGGCGGTGGCCCGCTCCAAGGGCATCGACGTGCGGGTGGTGGCCGCCACCGCCATCGAGGAGATGGTGTTCGTGGCTGGCCCCAAGCTCGCCCCCTATTTCGCGAACGGCGCCGACAAGGCGGAGGCGTTCCGCGCCTTCAAGGCCAAGGAGGGCCGCGCCGCCCGGCTCGCCACCCAGCCCCCCGGCTCGGTGCCCAACACCACGCTCCAGCATTGGCTGTGGCAGGTGGCCAGGACCGACAAGGCCCATGCCGAGGTGGTCTCCATGGGCATCGACGCCACCCAGCAGGCGATGCTGGCCGGCGCCGTGGACGGCGCCTCGATCCGCGAGCCGGCGCTGACCATCGTGCAATTGCGCAACCCCGCCATCAAGCTGATCGCCACCGGGGGCGAGATGTTCCCCGACCAGCCCGGCACGGTGGTGGCGGTCTCGGGCGCCTTCGCCGACAGGAACCCGGCCGCCGTCGAGGGGCTGGTCAAGGCGGTGATCCGCGCCACCGACCTCCTCAAGACCGACCCGGCCCGCGCGGCGGTGCCGGTGGAGGCGGCGCTCGGCAAGGGCATCACCGACGTCGCCACCATCCAGAAGGCGCTCACCTCCCCGGCCGCCCGCTTCACCGCCGATCCGCGCGCCATCGTGGCCGCCACCAAGGCGATGCAGGCCTATCAGGTCTCCATCGGCACCCTCGACAAGGACGTGCCCCTCGACGGGCTGTTCGAGCCGCGCTTCTACGAGAAGGCCGTCGCGCGCTAAGATGGCCTCGCTCCGCGCCACCGCGCTCGCCGCCGCCGGCCTCCTCGCCTTCCTGGTCCTGTGGGAGGCGATGCCGCGCCTCGGCGTGATCAACCCGGCCTTCCTGCCGCCGCCGAGCACGATTCCCGCCGCCTTCCTGCGCGAGATCCGGCTGGGGGTCTGGGGCGAGGCGGTGGCCTCGAGTCTCAGCCACTACGTGGTCGGGCTGGTGGCCGGCGCCGGGCTCGGCATCGGGCTCGGCCTGCTCGGCGGCATGTTCCGCGGCTTCGAGGCCGCCACCGCCTGGGTGGTGCGCCTGCTGCGGCCGATCCCGGGCCTCGCCTGGGTGCCGTTCGCCATCATCTGGTTCGGGGTCGAGCCCTCGGCCGCCGTGTTCATCATCGCCATCGGGGTGTTCTGGATCGTGTTCTTCGCCACGCAAGGGGCGGTGCGCGGGGTGGACCGCGACCTCGTGGAGGTGGCCCAGGCCTTCGGCTTCCGCTCCCCCTGGTCGCGCCTCACCAAGATCCTGCTGCCGGCCGCCACCCCCGGCATCCTGGTGGGCCTGCGCACCGCGCTCGGCCAGGCCTGGATGGCGGTGGTGGCCGCCGAAATCTTCGGGGTGCCGGGCGTCGGCGCCCGGATGATGCAGGCCTCCAGCCTCCTCTCCACCGATATCGTGGTGGTCTACATGCTCACGATGGCCGCCCTCTACGGGCTGTTCGACACCGGCTTCGTCGCCCTCCAGGGCTGGCTCCTGCGGTGGCGCGCCTGATGCCCCAGCCCATCATCACCCTCGACAAGCTCAGCCTCGCCTACGAGCGGGACGGGATCCGCAACGTCATCCTGTCGGATCTCGACCTCACCGTGGCGCGGGGCGAGTTCCTCGTCATCGTCGGCGAATCCGGGGTCGGCAAATCCACGGTCCTGCGCGTGCTGATCGGGCTGGCCCAGCCCAGCGGCGGCACGGTGCGGCGCGACACCCGCCCGGGCTGCCGCACGCCGATGGCCCTGGTGTTTCAGGACGCGCGGCTGCTGCCCTGGCGCCGGGTGATTGCCAACGTGGCCTTCGGGCTGGAGGGCGGCGGCCTCACGAAGGCCGAGCGCCTCGCCAAGGCCCAGGCGATGCTCGACCTCGTGGGCCTCGGTG